>NZ_HF986805.1:90349-120536 GCF_000431195.1 Prevotella sp. CAG:255
GCAGGAACTTCCTCTGCCTTAGGAGCCTCAACCTCAGGAGCAGCATTCTCAGCAACAACCTTTACAGGCACCTCTACGAGAACTTCTTTGTGGAAGTGTACGGTAGCAACAAAGTCACCTACCTTCTTAGCATCGTGCATTGTAACAATCTTACGATCGATGTCAAAGCCTTTCTTCTGAAGCTCAGCAGCTACAGTTGCGGCATTAACAGAACCATAAGTTACACCATTAGCACTTACCTTCATCTCTATAACAAGAGCAACATCTTTCAGAGCCTCAGCCTTCTTCTCAGCCTCAGCCTTAATAGCAGCAAGTTTACGAGCCTGCTGTTTCAAGTTCTCAGCCAATACCTTCTTTGCTGAAGGAGACGCTATAACACCCTTGCCCTGAGGTATCAGGTAGTTACGGCCATAGCCGGCTTTTACGTTAACGATATCGTTCTTAAATCCTAAGCCGATAATATCTTCTTTCAGTATAATTTCCATTCTGTCTCCTCCTTCAAATTATTTCATCAAATCGGTTACATAAGGAAGCAGAGCTATCTGGCGTGCACGCTTAACAGCCTGAGCCACACGGCGCTGATACTTAAGAGAAGTTCCTGTGATACGGCGGGGAAGTATCTTACCCTGCTCGTTCAAGAATTTCTTAAGGAACTCAGGATCCTTATAGTCAATATACTTTATACCGCTCTTCTTGAAACGGCAATACTTCTTTTTCTTTGTATCCACTGAAGGCGGAGTCAAATATCTGATTTCTGATTCTTGTGCTGCCATAATTTAAGCCTCCTCTTTTTTAGCGTATTTGTTTCTTCTCTTCTCGGCATACAGTACGGCATACTTGTCGAGCTTAACTGTCATAAAACGGATTACCTTCTCATCACGACGGAATCCAGTCTCGAGAGTGTTAATTACATTAGGCTCAGCCTTGAACTCTATCAGGCAATAAAAACCTGTAGATTTCTTCTGAATAGGATAAGCCATCTTCTTCAGTCCCCAGGTCTCCTCATTCAGAATTTCCGCACCTTTGTCAGTAAGCAGATTTTTGAATTTAGCGACCGTTTCCTTCATCTGTTCATCAGACAAAACGGGAGTTAAAATGAAAACGGTTTCGTATTGATTCATACTACTTTAAAATGATTAATTTGTTTATTATTTTGCAAAATGCGGTGCAAAGGTACGCTTTTCCGCTGATATATCCGACATTATTAATGTACGCACTTATAATATTTAACTTTATTTCACCTTTACAAGCCTTGTTTTGCCAATCTTTCATATACAAAGCCTTGCTTTATTGATTTTTATCTGTATTTTTGCACCTATAATATTAAGATCATAAAAAATTATTGATATGAAGAAATACGTACGCTTTTCAGGACTGGCAGCCATGTATCTGGGCGTCATTCTGCTGATTGTCGGCTACGCTTTCTGTTGGACCGACAGTAACGCATTCATCATCTCGGCCTTGACTCTGGTGGTGTTTGGAGCAGTTGGGCACGTGTATCTTCTGAAAAAGGAAAGCAAATATTAAACATACCGGAAACGCGACATTTCGCAATTAATGCCATTTTACATTGTAAAAGGCCATAAAACGCGAAATAAAAGACATCTTTTTGACTGCGAAACTGTATTTTTTTACAAACCTCTAGCTATCAGCACATTACACATCTGGCAATTATGCAGGCCTCAATAGTCGGAAATCTGCACACACAAGAACACCAATATAAGTACCAACACAATAATCAACCAATAGAGCATTTCACTTTTTCTATTGGCCGAAGTCTGCTCCTCATCGAAAATTTCGGCATTATTACTATATTCTAAGATAGCACGTTTCAAACTACTCATTCTGAAAGCCAATTCAAAATCCTTAAGATCTATATCATGATACTTACTGTTGCTGTTTGACAATTTTGTAACGACAACAAGCCTGCGCACCGGCATTGAATAATAATGCCACCAGTCAATATAGCATCTGCTCACCTGTGACCATGGATAATCGTGCTTGGTTATCTTAAATAAAAAACGTTCATAACAATGAATACCTCGTGAATCAATTACAATTTTCTGCCTGCGTATAAACAGACTCAATACAACAGAAAATATTACAAGTATGAATATAACTACGGAGATTGCGACATACCATGGTTTACAATAGCCGTCCAACAAACCGCCAGCCAAAATAAGGCAAAAGCCCAATTCCAAAACCGAGGAAGCGGGACTTTCAGTAATCACATACCTGTCAACAAGTTTCATAGTCAATTTCTGTCGTTTCTGCAAATATATAATTTTATTATATAAAAAACAAATAACTTATAATAATATAAAAAAACAATCCTCAGAGCCGGTATATTCGGTTCTGAGGATTGTTTTATTATTATCGTTCAAGGCTTATGTTTATTCTTGCTCAGGAGTGATGAGCTTGTATCCCTTGCCGTGAATGTTGATGATTTCTATCTGGTCGTCGTCCTTAAGATGTTTACGCAACTTTGTAATGTAAACGTCCATAGAGCGTGCGTTGAAGTAGTTATCGTCAATCCATATTGTCTTCAGTGCGAAGTCACGCTGCAGAATCTCGTTAGCATGAGAGCACAGAAGAGCAAGAAGCTCATTCTCTTTAGTTGTAAGCTTTGTCTGCTTGTCGTCAATGGTAAGCAACTGCTTCTGAGTATCGAAAGTAAAACGTCCGATATGATAAACAGTATTTTCTTTGTTTTTCTTACCACGTACACGACGCAGGATAGCCTCTATACGGAACACAAGCTCTTCCATTGAGAACGGCTTTGTGATATAGTCATCAGCACCAATCTTGAATCCCTCAAGAATATCCTCTTTCAATGTTTTTGCCGTGAGGAATATGATTGGAATTTCAGCATTGGCCTGTCTTATTTCCTGAGCCAATGTAAATCCATCTTTCTTTGGCATCATAACATCAAGTACACATATATCAAACTTGCTCTTCAAGAAAGCTTTATATCCTGCGTCACCATCAGGACAAAGTTCTGCGCTATAACCCTTTGCCTGTAAATATTCGCGAAGGAGCATACCTAAATTCTCATCATCTTCGCATAAAAGAATTTTCAATTTCTCATCCATAGTCTTTCTTATTTTTTAATTATAGGTAATGTTATTATAAAATTCGTTCCTTTTCCTTTTTCGCTTTCTGCATGTATTTCACCCTTATGCAGTTCTACGATTTTCTTTACATATGCCAAGCCAAGGCCAAAGCCTTTGACATCATGCACATTTCCGGTATGAACACGATAGAACTTCTCAAAAATCTTTTTAAGATTCTCTTTTTTTATGCCCAATCCGTTATCTCTAACCGACAAGTAAAGATGCTCTTTGTCATTCCATGTATTAATAAACAATTCTACCGGTCGCTCAGGATCACGATATTTAACAGCATTGTCCAACAAGTTGAAAATAACATTCGTAAAATGCATCTCGTCAACATAGATTGTCGGTTCCGTTGCATTCAGTTTTGTCGTTATATGCCCTCCTGTATGTTCTACACGCAATGTAAACGTATTAGCAACATTTTCAGCCAACTCATTCAAATTAAGCTCTTTCTTTTTAAATATGGCTTTCTTGCGGTCAAACATTGACATCTGCAACACCTTTTCTACAAGGAAGCGCAAACGCTTCGACTCGTCATTAATAACTCCTCCCAGATGCTTCATCATAACAGGACTCTTAGTTACGCTTTCATCATTGAGCATCTGTGCAGCAAGAGAAATACTGCTTATAGGAGTTTTTAATTCATGAGTCATATTGTTTATAAAGTCATTCTTTATCTCAGTATAACGTTTCTGCCTGAATATAACTACAATTGTAAAAATAAATGTCACCAACAACACAACAGTAAACGCAATAGAAGGAATCATAAAACGTACACTGCTGAAAATATAGCTGTTCATATCAGGGAAATGTATCTTGACAATTCCAGCCTTCGATGAAGGATCATTTCTGAATAATGCCTGCGAATAAGTATATTCCTCACCTTCATCCGTATAGTCAGGGCATCTGTATACTTCTCTTCCGTCTTGTGTCGAAACCGTAAAATGATAGGCAATATCAATACCATTGTTCATCAGCTCCGTCTTAATGTCCTGATCAAGCATCTTGAAGTTTATACGCTCCTTCAACGGTTTTTCGGAAGCAGTATAAAGTATGCTGTAAACGACCTCGTCAAGCAAAGCTTTCTGATAGATATAACGGTTTTTCACAATTTCCCTCATTGACTTTGTTGCCTCTGATATCGAGTTCTTGTCATTACGCAGAATCATCGCTTTGGGCATTGAGGACGGCTTCATTGTTATCGTTTTTAATTCAAAAGACGAATACATCGTACCGTTTTTATCAACAACAGAGTATTGATGTGAATGCTGGACAGTGCCGTCCATTTCACCCGAACGAGTTCCAACCGAATCTTGTTTGAATGCACGGCGTTCTGTCGCGTTAACATCCTTCTCAAGATACCTTAATGTCTCATTCAGTTCCAAGTTACGGGCAGCCTGAGACAGAGCCTTTGTTACAGACTCGTCAAACTGTTCTTTCTTCATGTGCACCATCTCTTCAATATATTTTATTTGCATAAAGAGCAGCACAAGGAATGAAAGTCCCATCACGATTGCTACTGTCCAAATTGTTGCTTTTTTCATATTGGCAAATATATGGTAAAAATAAATAAAGCCAAATTATTTTGTTAATTAATTATTCAAAATTTATCTATATTAACCAAATAAGCATACGATAATTAATAATTATCAAGTTAAAGGCCTTCACAAAAGTTCTTGCAATTAAACAGAACAGCATGAAGAATAATTGTAAAGAACTATAAGGTTATATATAGTGCAATGGCATTCATGGCATACCAAGGAAACGGCATTATACAAAAAGAATAAAACAGACTTTATATACAAGCAAGAAACGGCATAACACTTATAAAAATAGCAAGATCACAATAAGCCATAATTTTTCAAACAAACTATTCAACATGCAATATCAGCATAAAAAAAACAGCCGTGGGATTTACTCCACACGGCTGATTCATTATTGTTATTCGTCTTTATCAGCAAGTTCTGCCTCATGCTCTTGTATCAGAGCCTGCTGTATGTCGTTAGGAACAAGCTCGTAACTTGCGAACTTCGTGGTAAACGAAGCACGTCCGCCTGTAATAGAGCTCAGCGAGATAGAATAGTTTGCAAGTTCCTTCAAAGGTATCTTGGCCTGCAGTTTCTGATAACCGGCTTCGCTGTCCATACCCATGATGAGGGCACGACGTCCCTGCAAGTCGCTCATGACATCACCCATAAAATCTGCCGGAACATAAACCTCAAGGTCGTAAATAGGCTCAAGAATCTTCGGACCAGCATTCTTAAATGCATCAGAGAAAGCATGGCGGGCTGCCAACATGAATGAAAGTTCATTACTGTCAACCGGGTGCATCTTTCCATCATAAACAACAACACGTACGTCACGTGCGTAGCTTCCAGTCAGAGGTCCCTGCTCCATACGCTCCATAATACCCTTCAAAATAGCAGGCATAAAGCGTGTATCAATAGCACCACCGACAACAGAGTTGATGAACACGAGCTTGCCGCCCCACTCCAGGTCAACTACTTCCTTACTCTTGATGTTCATCTTGAACTCCTGACCGTTAAACTTGTACATTACAGGATCAGGCATACCTTCTGCATAAGGCTCAACAATAAGGTGAACCTCACCAAACTGTCCTGCACCACCCGACTGTTTCTTATGACGATAGTCTGCACGTGCAGCCTTAGTGATGGTCTCACGATAAGGAATCTTGGCATCAACAAACTTAACCTGCAGTTTCTCATTATTCTCAAGGCGCCATTTTAGTGTACGCAAATGGAACTCACCCTGACCATGAACTATTGTCTGCTTCAGCTCCTTGCTCTGCTCTATTACCCATGTCGGATCTTCCTGTCTCATCTTCAACAAAGCAGCCATCAGTTTTTCTGTGTCAGCCTCATTGACAGCCTTAATGGCACGAGAATACTTAGAGTTAGGATATTTTATGAAGTCGAATCTATTATCACAATCCTTTCCATTAAGAGTGTTGCCTGTCTTAACGTCCTTCAGCTTAACAGTACAGCCAATATCACCGGCATTAAGACAGTCAACAGGCTGACGGTTAGCTCCTGCACAAACATAAATATTTGCAATGCGTTCTTTTGAGCCACGGTCGGCATTGCTTAAATCGTCTCCGGCCTTAACGCATCCGCTCATAACCTTGAAGTAAGAAACTTCTCCGATATGAGGCTCAACGCCTGTCTTAAAGAAGTAAATAGATTCAGGTCCTGCACTTTCTGCAGCAACTTCCTCACCACGTGTGTTATGAACCTTAGGCATTTCGCTTACAAACGGAACTACGTTGCCCAAGAATTCCATCAGGCGGTGAACACCCATACTCTTTCCTGCGCAAACACAGAAAACAGGGAATATAGAACGTGTAACCAATCCTTTACGTATACCTTCACGCATTTCGTCCTCTGTGAGAGTTTCCTCCTCAAAGAATTTCTCCATCAGAGTTTCATCGTTCTCTGCTGCGGCCTCCACAAGAGCCTTATGAAGTTCCATTGCCTTGTCCATCTCCTCTGCCGGTATATCCTCTATGATAGGAGCACCGCCTTCGGGCTTCCATGAATATTTCTTCATCAGAAGGACGTCAATAAGGGCATTAAAGCCTGGACCTGTAGTTATCGGATATTGTATCTGGACGCATTTCGGACCATAAATGTCCTGCATGCTGCTTATTATCGAATCGAAATCACACTTATCGCTGTCGAGCTGGTTTACAAGGAAGATAACCGGCTTCTTCAGTTTCTCAGTGTATCTGAAGTTATTCTGTGTACCAACTTCAGGACCATACTGACCATTGATTAATATAACAGCCTGGTCAGTAACGTTAAGGGCTGTGATGGCGCCGCCGACAAAGTCGTCAGAGCCCGGGCAATCTATGATATTAAGTTTTTTATTGTTCCACTCTACATTAAAAACAGTTGAAAATACCGAGTAGCCGTATTCTTGTTCAACAGGGAAATAGTCACTTACTGTGTTTTTTGCTTCTACAGAACCGCGGCGCTTAATCAGTCCGCTCTCATATAACATAGCTTCGGCAAGAGTAGTCTTGCCTGAGCCCGCACTGCCAAGCAAGGCAATGTTTTTAATCTCGTTAGTTTGATAAACTCTCATATTATTATAGATTTAAGTTAATAACTTATGTTGGCCTCTAAGTTACGATTTTTTGCGCAAACAAGCAAAAGAAAACACAAAAAAGCGTCAAAAAATTAAAACATATTAGTAATTTTGCATTAAAATAAAGAAAACGAAACTGAAACATCTAATAAACAATGGCCGGCATATACATCCATATACCCTTCTGCAAGAGCCGCTGCATTTATTGCGGTTTCTACTCGACCACACTTCTTGACTTACGCAAGAAATACATAAATGCGGTTTGTCGCGAAATGGAATTAAGGAAAAACTATATCCGCGAACCTTTCTCCACTATATATCTTGGCGGAGGCACGCCTTCGTTGCTGGACGAGGCTGAACTTACCCAACTGTTTCTATATATAAATAATGTGTATGACGTGGACAGAAATGCCGAAATAACAATGGAGTGCAACCCTGATGACATCACTCCGGAGTTTACAAACATGCTAAGCCGTCTGCCTATAAACCGTGTAAGCATGGGTGCGCAGACATTTGCAGACAGCAGACTCCGTCTTCTACACAGACGTCACAATTCTGACGAAGTGAAACATGCCGTAAAATTGCTGAGAGAAGCAGGCATCAAAAATATAAGCATCGACCTGATGTTTGGATTCCCTGACGAAAGTTTAAGCCAGTGGAAGGAGGACATATCTGCCGCTTTGGCTCTAAACGTAGAACACATCTCGGCATACAGTCTTATGTATGAAGAAGACACGCCATTATGGAAAATGCTCGACACTGGCAAGGTAAAAGAGATTGACGAGGAACTGAGCCTGACAATGTTCAAAGAGCTTGTATGCCAACTTACTGATGCCGGATATGAACATTATGAAATAAGCAACTTTGCACGTCCAGGATATCGCTCACGTCATAACAGCAGCTATTGGCATCAAGTGCCATATATCGGTCTTGGCGCAGCCGCTCACTCGTTTGACCTTAACTCCAGACAGTGGAATGTGGCCGATTTAAAACTATACATCGAGGAAATTAATAACGGCATCATACCTATGGAGCGTGAAGAACTAGACAACGACACAACATTCAACGACATCATAACCACTGCCCTACGCACATCAGACGGGATTGATCTAAACGCCATGGAAACGCGTTTGGGTAAAAGATACAGAAACACGCTTATTTCTGCCGCCGGCAAACATATTGAGCAAGGACTACTAGAGATACGGCACGACCGGCTAAGACTTACAGCCGAAGGAATCTTTATCAGTGACATGGTGATGAGCGACCTTATGATTGTTTAGTCATGCATTCTCATCTGGCAACCGGTAATAATATTAACGAAATTATGGCATAAAAAAACTTAAGCATTTTCATCTGTTCCTACGTGGACAAAACAATAAAATCATAATATACCATTTCAACACCTTGCAAAGCAACGTGCTGCCAATTTACTAAAAGACATTACAGAATGTCACTGCTGTTTTGTATGAGTTTTTAGCTAGAATAGAAACAAGATGAGACAAAAACAGCCGGAAGGCAGTAAACAATATTTACAAAGTCTGTAAAAAGCTTTGTTTTATGATACAAAAAGCATCGTATTACACCCCAAAACACTATGTTTTTACGTTCAAAAACAAGCCGTTTTCCTATCAAGAAACGGTTTATTATAACTGTTTTACATCAGTTTCCATTGCACACAACCCGACATTCTCGCATAGTTCATTGTAATGCAATAACTTATGGATGCACACGAATTAGGCCAATTTTCACGTCCAAATGATTTTATTTTCAAAATAACTCAGTCTGAAGAGGTCTGCAAAAATCAAATTGAAAGAAAACAAAAGACAAAAGCATCAAAAAGTAAAACCAAAACAGAAAGTCCAAACGGCCAAAAGTTCTATGCGACATAAACCATTATCATAAATAATGACATGAAACATCAACATATAAACATATTCAGCATGTATAAAAGAATGGCAACCAACTATTACTAAAATAACGGATTATATACGACAGGCCTTTACATTTACCATTTTGAACAGACAAAGGAAGGCTTTAATCGGTCGAATGTTCCTCATAGCGGCATCCTTTTTCTTGCTATTGTTTGGTTTTAAAGATAAAATTATTTAATTTTGCCACCTAAAGCAATAGTAATACGCCGAATAAGCCTAACACGGCTGACAAATAGTAAGCGTAAAGAAACGAAAAGAATGATTTCAGTAGAAGGACTAAAAGTAGAATTTGGCGTTAAGCCGCTCTTCAGCAACGTCAGCTTCGTAATTAACGACCGCGACCGAATCGCACTGGTCGGAAAAAACGGAGCAGGCAAATCTACTATGCTGAAGATTCTCTGCGGCATGCAAAAGCCAACTGCGGGCGTCGTGGCTGTACCAAGTGGAACAACCATAGGCTATCTGCCGCAGGTGATGATTCTTCAGGATGACACAACAGTACGTGAAGAGGCGCGTAAGGCCTTCGCCGGAAATACGGAAATGAAGGCAAGGCTCGACAAGATGAACCAACAGTTGGCAGAACGCACCGACTATGACAGTGATGAATATATGGCTCTAGTTCAGAAGTTCACCCAAGAGCACGAAAGATACATGATGATGGGCGCAGAGAACTATGAAGCTGACATAGAGCGCACTTTGACAGGTCTTGGATTTGAGCGTTCGGACATGTCACGTCCTACAAGTGAGTTTAGCGGAGGATGGCGTATGCGTATAGAGCTGGCAAAGATTCTTTTGCAGAAGCCGGACGTTCTGTTGCTAGATGAGCCTACCAACCATCTCGACATTGAGAGCATACAATGGCTCGAACAGTTTCTTGCACAAAGCGCAAAAGCCGTGGTTTTGGTAAGCCACGACCGTGCATTCATCAACAATGTGACCAACCGCACGCTCGAAATAAGCTGTGGCAAGGTGGTTGACTATAAAGTGAAATATGACGAGTACGTGAAGCTCAGAGCCGAACGACGCGAGCAGCAACTGCGTGCCTACGAGAACCAGCAGAAGGAAATAGCCGACATAAAAGATTTCATTGAACGCTTCAGGTACAAGCCCACAAAGGCTGTACAGGTGCAGAGCCGCATAAAGCAGCTCGAGAAGATTGTGCCTATAGAAGTTGACGAAGTGGACAACTCGGCAATGCACCTCAAGTTTCCCCCATGCCTGCGCAGCGGCGACTATCCTGTAATATGCGATGAAGTGCGCAAGGATTATGGCACTCATACCGTGTTCGACCATGTAACACTCACAATAAAACGTGGCGAGAAGGTAGCCTTCGTAGGAAAGAACGGAGAAGGAAAATCAACACTCGTGAAATGTATAATGAACGAGATTCCATACACCGGAACGCTTAAGATTGGCCATAACGTTCAGATTGGCTATTTTGCCCAAAATCAGGCACAGCTGCTTGACGAGGAGCTTACGGTGTTCCAGACAATAGACAATGTAGCCAAAGGAGACATCCGACTAAAGATTAACGACATACTCGGAGCTTTTATGTTCGGAGGCGAAGCATCTGAGAAGAAAGTGAAAGTGCTCAGTGGTGGCGAACGCAGCCGACTCGCAATGATAAAGCTCCTGCTCGAACCGGTTAACCTGCTGATTCTCGACGAGCCGACCAACCATCTCGACATGCCGTCGAAGGATGTCCTAAAAGAGGCCATCAAAGCTTTTGACGGCACGGCCATCATTGTAAGCCACGACCGCGAGTTTCTCGACGGACTGGTAACCAAGGTCTATGAATTTGGAGGCGGAAAAGTAAGAGAGCATATCGGCGGAATATACGACTTTCTACAGACTCATAACATCGACTCACTCGACTCTCTTGGTCATCACCAAGCAACGACAACGATACAACAGCCAGCAAGCTCAGGCAACTCAACATGCAATGAGCAGCAACAGGCTGAAAACTCGGCCAAGCAATCGTATGAAGAACGCAAAGAGCAACAGAAGAAAATACGTAAGGCTGAAAAGGCCGTAAAGGACTCTGAAGCAAAAATCGAGACGCTTGAAAAGCGTCTTAAGGAACTCGACGAAATGCTATGTCAACCCGAAAGGGCCAGTGACATGAAGCTGATAAACGAATATACATCTGTAAAGAAAACTCTCGATGAAGAAGTTGAGAGATGGGAGCAGTTGTCGGAAGAACTTGAAAAATATATGTAACAGACAAATACCATCAACTTAAATTAAAAAAATTATGAAAATGAAACACATTATCCCAGCAGTGCTATTTGCCTCTGCCTCACTGACAGCAGGCGCACAGGCACAGCTGACGTCGGGAATCGACCTGAAGAATCTCGACAACAGTGTCAGACCAGCTGATGATTTCTATCAGTACGCATGTGGCGGATGGATGAAAAACAATCCGCTGCCCGCAGCTTATTCACGCTTCGGAAGCTTTGATCAGCTCGGACTCGACAACAACAAACGCGTTAACACAATCTTGAGCGACCTGCTGAAGAAAGAATATCCGCAGGGCACCACAGAGCGCAAGTTAAGCGACTTCTACAAGCTTGCAATGGACTCTGTGCGCCGCAACAAGGAAGGCGTAAAGCCTGTTATGCCGCTCATAAATGAGATAGAAAAGGCCAAGACCGTGGCTGACCTCCGCAAGGTGCAGCTTAAATATGCTACATTCGGCTATGGAGTACCTATGGGCATCGGATTTGGAGCTGATGAAAAGAACGCCACAATGAACATCCTGAATATATATCAGGGTGGTATATGCCTCGGCCAGAAGGAATATTATCTTGACACAGACCCCGCAACAACAGCCATAAGAGAGGCTTACAAGAAGCATATTGAGCGTATGTTCAAACTCTTTGGTTTCTCTGACGCTGCTGCCAAGAAGAAGATGGAGAGCATCATGAAAGTAGAAACTGCGCTGGCAAAGGTTTCTAAGTCAAGCACAGAGCTGCGTGACGTTGCTGCCAACTACAACAAGATGACTATTCAGAACTTTGAGAGCAACTATCCTCACGTAGGCTTAACACAACTTCTGAACGCAGAAGGCGTAAAGAGCGAGTACTTCAAGGAACTCGTTGTAGGTCAGCCTGCTTTCGTAAAGGGTGCAGACAAGATTCTCTCTGAGATGACAGCCGACGAAATGCGTGCTTATATGGAATGGGATGTTATCCTCTCAGCAGCAGGCTACCTGAGCGATGACGTAATAGCTGCCAACTTCGACTTCTTCGGAAAGACAATGTCTGGCCGTAAGGAAGACCATCCACGTTGGAAGCGTGCAACAAGTCAGGTAGAAAGCCAGATGGGTGAAGCTCTCGGCAAGATGTATGTTGAGCGTTACTTCCCCGCATCTTCAAAAGAGCGTATGGAAAAGCTCGTAAAGAATCTGCAGATTTCTCTTGCTGAAAGAATCAAGGCTCAGGACTGGATGAGTGCCGACACAAAGAAGGCTGCACTCGACAAACTCGATGCTTTCTACGTAAAGATCGGTTATCCAAATAAATGGAAAGATATGTCAGGCCTGACAATCGACCCCAAATTGTCTTACTATGAGAACGTACAGAACTGCCGCAAATTCTGGAACGAGTGGGACATCAACTATCGTGCAGGCAAACCGGTTGATAAGGATGAGTGGTTCATGACACCTCAGACCGTCAATGCATACTATAATCCGACAACCAACGAGATTTGCTTCCCGGCAGGAATCCTGCAGCGTCCTTTCTTTGATCCTGAAGCAGACGACGCATTCAACTATGGTGCCATCGGTGTTGTTATCGGCCATGAGATGACTCACGGATTCGACGATCAGGGACGCAACTATGACAAGAACGGAAATATGATTGACTGGTGGACAGCCAGCGACGCTGAAAACTTCAATAAGCGTGCACAGGTTTGCGTTGACTTCTTCTCTGCAATCAAAGTTCTGCCTGACCTCAATGCCAACGGTAAACTCACACTTGGCGAAAACATTGCCGACCACGGCGGTCTGCAGGTTTCATACAATGCATATAAGAACGCCACAAAGGACGCTCCTCTGAAAGAGATTGACGGCCTTACAGCCGACCAGCGTTTCTTCTTGGCTTATGCAGGCGTATGGGCTGCAAACATTACAGAAGAGGAGATACGTAACCGTACAAAGAGCGATCCTCACTCTCTCGGCGAATGGCGCGTAAACGGTGCACTGCCACATATCGACGCATGGTACGAAGCTTTCAACGTTAAACCTACAGACAAGCTTTATCTGCCGGCAGACAAACGAGTAAAACTTTGGTAATTTCACCTCAGTGGCAACATCGTTGAAGACATGTTGAATTAATCAAGCCTGAAAGCAGGCTGATATCTGATAGCCCCATGGAAACTTTCCCATGGGGCTTTTTTATATGACAAACTTCATCCCCACAAAAGTTTTTCGGTGCCAATCATACGCTATATCGTTTTTTTTATGTAAGTTTGCCACACGTTAATGAGAAAGAGAGAATAAAAAGATGCCATTACGAATACCAGACAAGCTGCCGGCAATAGACATTCTTAAGAAAGAGAATATCTTTGTCATGGACAGCTCCAGGGCTCACACGCAGGACATACGCCCCCTGCACATCGTCATATTAAACCTCATGCCTCTGAAGATTACGACAGAGACCGACTTGATACGTCTGCTGTCGAACACACCACTACAGATGGATATAACCTTCATGAAGCTTAAAAGCCACACACCGAAGAATACTCCAATCGAGCACATGATGGCTTTTTATAAAGATTTTGACGTTCTGAAAGACAAAAAGTTCGACGGAATGATAATTACCGGTGCACCGGTTGAGAACTATGCTTTCGAAGAAGTGACATATTGGGAGGAAGTAACTAAAATTTTTGCATGGGCACGCAATCATGTCACCAGCACATTATATATATGCTGGGCTGCACAGGCAGGGCTCTACTATCATTATGGCATACCCAAATATCCACTGCCAAAGAAGATGTTCGGTGTGTTCAAGCAACACACACTCATGCCGCTTTTGCCCATATTCAGAGGCTTCGACGACTACTTCTACATGCCACAAAGCAGACACACAGAAATACGAAAACAGGATATTGAGGCAACTTCAGGCTTACAGCTCATAGCCGAGTCAGCTGAAAGCGGTGTAAGCATAGTGATGGCCCGCGGCGGAAGAGAGTTCTTCATAACAGGTCATCTCGAATATTCACCTGATACACTCGACAAAGAATACCGCCGCGACATAGGCAAGCGTGACGATGTGGAGATGCCTATAAACTACTATGCAGACGACAACCCGGACAATCCTCCGTTGGTGCGCTGGCGAGCTCATGCCAATCTTCTTTTCAGCAACTGGATTAACTATTACGTATATCAAGAAACCCCTTACGACATAAACAAAATTGAGTAAAGCTATAGAACTTTTGGCTCCGGCCAAAAACCAGGAATGCGGCATAGCCGCCATCGATCACGGAGCAGATGCCGTATATATAGGAGCGAGCCGCTTCGGAGCAAGAGCCGCTGCAGGCAACACCCTCAGCGACATCAAGGCCCTGTGCGAGTATGCCCACACGTTCATGGCCAAAGTCTACGTGACTGTGAACACCATTATCTATGATAATGAACTTTGTGCCACCAAAGGGCTTATATCGCAACTATATGAGGCTGGTGCAGATGCCATACTGGTACAAGATATGGCTCTAGCCTCAATGATTGCCTCTGGAGACGGACTTCCGCCTATACCCATCCATGCCAGTACGCAGACTGATAACCGTACAGCAGATAAAGTAAAATGGCTAGCCTCACAGGGATTCAGCCGTGTCGTACTTGCCCGTGAACTCTCGGCAACAGAGATAGCACAAATTCACAAAGCCGTGCCGGATGTCGAACTCGAAGTGTTTGTCCATGGTGCTTTGTGCGTAAGCTATTCAGGACAATGCTACGCTTCGCAGTATTGTTTTGGGCGCAGTGCCAACAGGGGCGAATGCGCCCAGTTCTGTCGCCTAAAATTCAATTTAGAGGATGAACACGGCAACGTCATTGAACGCGGACGCCACCTGCTGTCACTCAAGGACCTATGCCTCATAGACCGCCTCGAGACACTGCTCGACTGTGGAGCTACATCGCTCAAGATTGAAGGCAGGCTAAAGGATATAACATACGTGAAAAACGTAACTGCAGCCTACAGCCGCAAGCTTAACGATATAATAGCACGCAGCAACGGACGCTACTGCCGCGCTTCGCTCGGCCGCAGCAATTATACTTTTGAACCAAATCTTGATAAGACATTCAGTCGAGGCTTCACCCACTATTTTGCAGATGGACGCAGCGCTGACATGAGTTCACCACTCACCCCAAAGGCTATAGGTCAGTATGTGGGCACGGTAAAGTCAATAAACCGCAACGATATTACCGTAGCTGGCACTGCAGCCTTTTCCAATGGCGATGGCCTGTGCTTTTTCAACGGAAATGACGAGCTGCAGGGATTCAGAGTCAACAGGGCACAAGGCAACACCATATTCCCTCAAAGGATGCCTTCCGGATTGAGTCGCGGCCAGGCTCTCTACCGCAACAGCGACCAAGCATTCGAGAAACTTCTTACGGGCAAAAGTGCCGAACGCAAGATAAACATAACAATGAGTCTGAAAGAATCTGCCCCAGGCAACATAATACTGACGGCAACTGCCGACAGTGTCAGTGCCATTACAGAGTTACAATGTGAGCCGCAAACTGCGCAGAAACCACAGACCGACAATATTGTGCGTCAACTTACACGACTTGGCAACACACCATTTAAGTGCACCGACGTGTCAGTTCCACAAGATGGAATAAAAACGTTTATACCATCGAGCCTTCTGTCACATATGAGACGCGACATTATCCAAAAACTAGAGCAAGCCCTCAGACAGGCTACAGCAGACGCACGCACGGAGGCAAGTAGCAAGGCGGCAAATACAAAAACAGAAAAAGGCGACAGCAACACATATCCTGCAGCCTATCCGTATCTGTATAATGTTGCCAACAACAAGGCGGCAGAATTCTACAAGTCGCAACAAACTAAAGCGATACCAGCCCCAGAAATCAACATGCCGCCACACGCCCTGCTCATGCAGTGCCGCTACTGCCTGCGTCATGCTCTGGGCATGTGCACACGCCAAGGCGGACACCCACATAGCCTCAAAGGTCCCCTATACCTGCGCATGACAGACGGCCGCCGTTTCAAACTGCAGTTTGACTGTGCACGATGCCAAATGAACGTCATTGCCGACAAGTAGATTTAATCCGGTCTCCTTCCCGACAAGAAACACTCGCAATACATAGCCATGCAACAAACAATAAACAAATACGCCGCTAAAGCCCTATACACCTGCATGCTGACAATCCTTGTGATACAGGCATCAATGCTGTCGTCATGCTATCACAACACGGGGCGCAGTAAAACCAAAACGGTAGCTACTGCACAGCCAGACACAGCAGCTTTTGAACGCACCCACCACTATTCGTTAAACTACAACTTCGTGGTGAAGGCCGACTCGCTCGTACTGCTGCGCCAGCAGCCAGAAGAATTGCTTAACGGTATGCAAACCGACTCTGTATCCGTCTACAAGCACGACCATATCGTCGTTGCCGACATCAGAGTTATGCCATCTGCAACTGCCGATTCTGTATGGATACAAGTAGCACGTGACCAAGAAACCTTCGGTTGGACACGCGAGCAGATGCTATTGGCTTCAACTGTACCCAGCGACCCAATATCACAGTTCATATCAATATTCTCCGATACCCACCTTCTCATCTTTCTTATCGTCATCAGCACAATATCCGTGGCATATCTTATGCGCACCCTACTGCGCCGCAATGCTAGAATAGTTCACTTCAATGACATAGGCACATTCTATCCCACGCTGCTAGCCCTCACCGTGGCTACAGCTGCAGTCATCTACTCAAGCATACAGAACTTTGAGCCAGACACATGGCGCCATTTCTACTTCCATCCCACGCTCAATCCTCTAAATGTACCACCCGTCCTAGCCATCTTCTTGGCTGCCGTATGGACTATGCTTATTCTTTCTCTGGCTGTAGCCGACATTGTACGTCGCCTTTTGCCACCGGCGGAAGCTTTACTATATCTCTGCGGGCTGGCTGGCATCTGCGCCGCAAACTATATAATCTTCTCTATAGCCACACTTTATTACATAGGCTATCCACTCTTGGCCGCATACACCTACTTTGCAATAAAAATCTACTTCAAACGTGCTAAATGCAACTACACCTGCGGCAAATGTGGAGCAGGTCTAAGACACAAGGGTATTTGCCCACAATGCGGAGCAATGAACACGTAGACAAATAACTTAAGAATTGTAAAATGTAAGCAGATGTTTACGGCAAAAAACTAGGCCACTTTTAAAGTAAAAGTGGCCTAGTTTTTTGCCGTAAACGATAGGTTAATAATTTGGAACCAAAGTATGTCATGAGACTTTCAGTTTATACAATAATCACAGAAAAATCCATCACACATTAAGCCAACGCACATACTTTACTTTTATTTCTCAGACAAGAAAATCATATCACATTATTATCAGCAAATTTATCATATACCCAACATATCAATACGAAATCCTGCAATAATACAAATCATTATTACACTGTATCCACAACAATCAACCCATGCATTATAATCCATGTCAAATCATTTCGTTCCAGAGACCGATGATGCGCATTCAGATACTGATAGAGCTGCTTCAGTAATATTTGTATTGACATTTGCCCATGCTACATGTTATCTTTGCGAATAAAAAGCATACAAACTTAACAGAAAAAAAGATGATTACGATTAGAAAAAACATGCTGCTGATTCTGTCGTCTGCCATTATGGCTGTATCGTGCAGTGGCCGACACGATGCTCCTGGCACGGTACGCACCGTGGACGTAGCCACGGCTGAAAGTATGGCCGATACATCGGCCCGCAAATATCCTTTCATATCTGAGCCCTACCGCACAGCAGAACTCGCCTTCAGAGTTGGCGGTCATATAGCCCAACTTGACGTTCAAGAAGGGCAGTTCTTCAGACGCGGAGAGGTGATAGCCGCACTCGACGCTCGTGACTTCATTGTAAGGAAAAGACGAGCAGCGGCAATATGCCGTCAGGCTAAGGCTGAATACGAGCGTACAACACGCTTATTTAAGGCCGGCAACATAGCCGAACAGGAGTATGAACGTGCAAGAGCCGATTATGAGCGCGCAAAAGCAGACTATGACATGGCTGCAGATGAATTGGACCGTACACGACTCATAGCTCCTTTCAGCGGATATGTACAGACACAACATGTAGAACGCTATCAGGACGTGGCAGCAGGACAGCCAGTGGTTACGTTTATAGATATGTCACGCATAAAGGCAGAGGCCTACGTACCAGAAGACATAGCCGCACAACTACAACAGAACATAGGCGGCAGGACATGTCTGATAAGCTTTGACCGCATGAGCGGCAGGACATTCAGACCGGCAGAAACATATATAACACGTACCGCCACGGGTAACAATATGGCCTTCAAACTGACTGCATTGATAGACAATGGCAAATCACACCTGCCAGGTGGCATGTCTGGCAACATGCTCATTGGACAGACTTCAAATAAGTTTGTTGGAGTAGCCGTACCTCAGAAAGCAGTATGGAGTCCATCCTCTGGAGGCAGTTGTGTTTGGACGATAGACAACAGCGGACGGGTTAGCCGACGTAACGTGACCACGGGACGCCTTTTAGGCGGAGGTATGATAGAGATTTGTAGTGGTCTAAAAGCAGGCGAACGCGTGGCCACTGCAGGTCAAGCAATGCTCAATGAAGGCGACACCGTGGCCACACAGGCCGTTGCTAACCGGAAAGGAGGAATGCAACAATGAGAGGCGCAGCTGAATTTTGCTTACGAAACAGAGCGCTGAGCTGGTTGGTACTGGCACTTGTACTTGCGGGTGGTATAATTGCCTATGGCAACATGGGCAAACTTGAAGACGCCCCATTCACAATTAAACAAGCTGTAGTGACAACATCGTATCCGGGAGCCTCACCGGCTGAGGTTAGAGAGCAAGTGACAGACGTGCTCGAAGAGTCAATACAGGAACTTGGCGAGCTCTATTATCTGAAAAGCGAAAACAGGGCAGGTCTGTCAAAGATTACCGTTTACGTGAAAAAAGAAATACGCGCTGCTGACATGCAGCAGTTGTGGGACAAACTGCGACGTAAGGTGAACGACGCCCAACCACATCTGCCAGCAGGAGCCGGTCGCCCTGTTGTAAACGATGACTTTGGCGATGTACTCGGAGTGTTCTACGCTCTAAGTTCATCTAACCATAGCTGGCGGGAGCTTGAAGACAAGGCAGACAGTCTAAAAAATGGTCTGCTGGGCATAAAAGATGTAGCCCGCGTAGAGCTGTTCGGACTGCAGGACCGCACCATAGACATTGAAGCCGATCCTTCGCTATTGGCAGCCAGCGGAATAACCATGTCTGACATAACAGCAGCATTCGACAGACAAAATAGAATTGTAGATGCCGGTGCTATAGAAACCGAACACAATCGCATAAGAGTAGAGGCTACCGGCAGTTTTGGTAGTCTTGAAGAACTAGAGCAACTAACGATTGTGGGACGGGACGGAGCCTACATCAGGCTTGGCGAGGTAGCTCATATAAGCGAAGGTTACCGCCATCCAGCACGCAACCAAATGCGGACCGACGGACAGCCGGCCGTAGGTATGGCCATATCTACTGTGGCCGACGGCAATGTGGTTGATATGTCGGAACGTGTTGCAGCATACATAGACGAAGCCAGACAAACACTGCCCGAAGGATACAGCCTGCAGACAATATACGACCAAGGACATGAGTCGGCCGAGGCCAACGAGGGTTTTGTGCTAAACCTTATAATATCTGTAATAACCGTAGCTGGCGTACTACTTCTATTCATAGGGATAAAGAACGGCATACTAATAGGCAGCGGACTGGTTTTCTCTATCTTCGGCACATTGATATACATGTGCGCAACAGGTATTGCTCTGCAACGAATGTCACTTGCAGCCATAATAATAGCCATGGGTATGCTCGTAGACAACGCTATCGTGGTATATGACGCAGCATTGGTAAACATGCAGCGCGGCATGCGCAAACGCCCGGCCATACTGTCAGCCGTCGGCACCACAGCCATGCCACTATTAGGTGCAACATTAATAGCTGTGCTGACATTTTTGCCCGTATACCTCTCTCCACACATAACGGGTGAAATTCTATCGTCTCTGTTCATAGTTATAGCAGTATCGTTGCTGCTTAGTTGGGTTCTGGCCATAACACAAAACGTGTTTTTCGTGCAAGAGTTTGTGCGCCGTCCACGTCCTGATGAGCTCAAGGGGGAACTGTTCAGAGGCAGACTTTACGATATGTTCAGAAAAGCCCTACGCTTGACGATAAGCCACAGATATGCCGTTACTGCATGCCTCGTCACATTGCTCATTCTAAGCGCAGTTGCTTTCAAGCTCATCCCGCAGCAATTTATGCCATTGCTTAACAAGCAGTACTTCACCATAGACCTGTGGCTGCCAGAAGGAACGCGCATAGAGCAGACTGCAGAACAGACACAAGCATTGGCTGACACGCTGAGACGACGCAAAGACATAAAGCACGTTTCAACATTTACGGGGCAGACGCCTCCACGCTACTATCTGGCCAACGCTGCTTACGGTCCTCAAAGCAACTATGCCCAGTGCCTGGTTGAAGCCGTCAGCCCTGAGGCTGCCAGAAACATGCAACAGAAACTGCAGAACGAAATATCACAAGCTTTCCCTGATGCATTAGTACGCGTAAATAGCTTTGAGCTGAACTCTGTACCACAGGCCCTCATAGAGGCACGCTTCAGCGGCGATGATCCACGCGTACTCGATTCGCTGACCAATGTGGCAATAGAAATAATGAGACGCAATCCCAAGGTTATGAATGCACGCAATGAATGGGGCAACAAGGCCATGATGATGACCACTCCGTACAATCCTGTAAAAGCAGGAAGGCTTGGACTAGGAAAAGCCGACATGATGACCGCCGTGAAAAGCACTGCCGACGGAGTTGCAGTAGGCATATACAGAGATGCCGACAAGCAGGTGCCTGTGATGTTACACACAAACACCAAGGGCATGATATCACAAGACGCGTTGGGCGACCTGGCTGTATGGAACGGCACAAACTCAGCTCCGTTGGCACAGCTTGCAGACAGCATAAGCACGGGATGGGAATGGCCGCTAATGAAAACATACAACAGGCGGTTGTCAATGGCAGCCCAGTGTGACGTTAAACACGGACACACTATGAAGGAAGTACATGCCGAAATACGCAACGAGATAGAACAGATAAAACTACCACCAGGTTACACCTTCTTCTGGGACTCTCAGTATAAGGACCAGCAAGAGGCCATGGCCGCACTGACCAAGTATTTTCCACTGGCCATAATATTCCTGGTGGTAATCCTCGTAATGCTATTCGGCAACTTCAAGCAACCGCTGATAATATTTCTCATTCTTCCACTCTCAATCATAGGTGTAGTTGTCGGCATGCTCGTCACGGGTTTTCAATTCGGTTTCTTCTGCATTGCCGGATGGCTCGGATTGCTGGGTATGATAATAAAAAACATCATCGTATTGCTCGATGAAGTCAATCTGCAGAGACGCGCAGGCGTACCACCATCTACGGCTATAGTAGAGGCAACTGTCTCGCGTACACGTCCGGTGCTCATGGCTGCCGCAACAACAGTATTCGGCAGCATACCACTGCTGTTCGACATTGTGTTCGGAGGCATGGCAGCAACAATCGTGTTCGGTCTTTCATTTGCCACGCTGCTCACTCTCTTTGCCACTCCTGCCCTATATGCCATATTCTATCCAGAAGCAGCAAAGCAAGCCGAAGATACGACAGAAACATGTAAACATGCATAACAAGCAACAGACAAGGTATGAAAATAAAACATATAATAACAATATATGCAGCGTTGACTGCCATAAGCACAAACGTTGATGCTCAAGATGCGGCTATGCTACAGGCATACCGCCGTCAGGTGGAAGCCTATAGCCACGACGTAAAAGCCGCCACACACGCATTAGAAGTATATAAAGAAAATGCAGCAGCGGCAAAAGCAGACTTTAAGCCCAAGATTACGGGCAACGCCGACGCTAAATATACAGGCAATCCACTCGAACTGAACATAGCACTGCCGAGTACAGACGGCGGTCGCAGCTACACGTTCAGTGGCAGAAACACAAAATACGGTGCATCGCTGACAATGGCTCAACCAATCTACACGGGCGGACTGCTCAAGGCTTCCTACGGAAAGGCCAAAGCAGAAAGTGAGAATGCTGCATTCGAGAAAAAACGCATAACCAACAATCTTATATATCAAGCCGATCAGACATACTGGAACTATGTAGCAACACGCGAAATGGTAACAGTAGCACAGAGACATCGTGATGCCGCAGCCGCACTTGCAGAGGCTGTAGCATTACGTGTAAGCAACGGATATACCGGCCGCAACGATCTTCTGACAGCCGAAGTGCGTCTCAACGATGCCGAATATCAACTGCAGCGTGCGCTAACTGATGCCGAAAATGCTCGGCTTGCCCTAAACTCGCTGGCTGGTGTCGGTTCATCTGATATGATACCGGCAGATACCATGCTATGTCCCGATACAACAATACCTTCAACGGGGCAAAGTATATACAATCGTCCCGAAATGGCCATGGCGAGCAAACAAATAGACATAAAAGGCTATGAGGCACGCATGGCCGATGCAGCCTACAAGCCGAACTTGTCTGTAGGCATCAACGGAAGCTACACATCACCTGGATACGACTTCAGGGCGGCCCCAGACCCCAACTATTCTGTATATGCTACACTAAGCATCCCTATATTCGAATGGGGAAAGAGGGGCAACACCCGACGTATGGGAAAACATGCCACAGCGGTAGCCGAGGAACAGATGAGAAGCACAGCCGACAGGCTGCAGCTTGAAGCAGAAACGGCTAGATGTAACTACACAAAGGCATGCGAACAGGTAAAACTGACAGCAAGCTCACTTCTCAAAGCAGAAGAAAGCCGCAGACTGACCACAGAAAAATATTATGAAGGAAGTGTGTCTGTTACAGACGTCATCAACGCTCAGATATACTACCTCGATGCATGTCGGAATCACATAGCATCAAAACTTGATGCCTGCATGGCCAAAAGCTCACTCGAATATGTGTACGGATATTGAAAATAATTTATTATTTTTGCATTCGCAGCGCAGTATTTCACCAAACAGGCATCCAAACGGCATGCTACTCCATATTGCCGGACACACATATAATATAAAAATATGACAACTAATGACAATAACCTGCAGCATGGATCGGTGCTCACCGACATACTTGTCTATTCTGCAATAGGCTGCTGCTCATACCTGCTGCTCATAATTTGCGGTGACATGCCGGCCATAAGTAGCCAGCACCTGACCACACCGGAAAGCATCATTGCCGTATTACTGCTGTTCAACGGTGTTGGTCTGAGCCTGCGCTTTGTCAACCGGCGCATGAGTGCGTCCTATCCCGCATGGATAAAAAAGCGCAGCCGCATGTTCACATTCCTTGCTATAGCAGCCGCAGCCCTACTCTGCTCTAATTATCTGCTGCTTGTGGCCACCAAAGTCATAGGTCACTCCCCAAGGCCGATGGCCTTGGCATGGCGAGGGGCCGGAGCACTGCTGGGCGTATGGCTAATAGAGTTGCTGGCCGTAAGTCTGTTCCTCATTAACAGGTTTTATGCCGACATAGCAGAACATCGCCGCAGGGCACGACAACTGGAAGATGCCTCAGTCAAAGCACAATATGCAGCTCTGCAAAGCCAGCTAAACCCCCATTTTCTATTCAACAGTCTGAATACACTCGTGGCTGAAATAGAATATAACCCAGCTGGTGCAGCCGAATTTACGCGCAACTTGGCCGACATATATCGCTACATTCTCGATTGCCACGAGAAACAAAGTGTAAGCCTCAACGAAGAAATCAGGTTTGCACAGACCTACTTACAGCTACAAAGAGTGCGGCTAGGCGACTGCATACAACTTGAAACAAAGCTCGACAGTAGCGAGGGCTACATGCAACTGCCGCCACTGACACTACAGTTGCTAACAGAAAATGTTATAAAGCACAACATCGTCAACACGGCAAATCCCGCAACCATAAAACTATGGTGTGAAGAAAACGACGACTCACCCTGGCTAGCCGTAAGCAACACGCTGACACCCAAGCCTGTAATTGGCACCTCAGGACACGGACTTCAGAATTTGTCAAAGCGTTGCAGACTGTTATGTGGACGTGACATACGCATCATTGCCGACAACAATACTTTTACCGTAAAAATCCCCATGATATATGACTGACATTACTGCTGCAATAATAGACGACGAGTTGCCGGCAGCCCGCCTGCTCTTTAGTATGGTGAACAGTATAAGACCAGAATGGCACACACATATTGTGCCTGGCAGCATAAGCGAAGCCTCCCTGTGGCTCAAACACTCGGGCGTCCGTCCCGATATAATGTTTCTCGACATACAACTCTCTGACGGCACATCATTCGGACTCATAGACAAGCTGCCGACCGAATGTATGATTGTATTCACCACAGCCTACGACGAGTATGCACTGAGGGCATTCGACCTTAACAGTATTGACTACTTGCTAAAGCCTATACGCGTTGAGCGTCTTGAGACTGCAATAGCTAAATTTGAACGCTACCACAACGCCGGACTTCTTGGCAGCCTCAGCAAATATCTTGCAAGAGCGATGCACGAAGACGCTGCTAATACATACCGCGAACGTCTGCTTGTGTCGGCAGGCCGGAAACTTTACACATTGCAAATAGACGACGTTGCATACTTCCGCTCGGAAGACAAAATAACAATAGCCACCACATGGGCCGGAACTGAGCACATCGTAGACCCGCCATTGAGTAGCCTGGAGCAGCAACTCGACCCGAAAAACTTCTTCAGAGCAAACCGACAGTTTATCGTCTCGGCAAAATCTGTGAGAAGCATAGAGCCCTACTTTGGCGGACGCTGGGCCATGAAAACATCACCCAACTGCAAAGAGCCAATCATTATAAGCCGTGAAAAAGCCTCTGCACTTAAAGTGTGGCTCAATTCATAGGAACAATGCACAAAAGAACCCAAAGCAACAACCATCTGCCACGTCATCAATACATAAAATAAAGCACTTACAACAAGCGGACACACAGACTTGGTTCGCCTGTTACTATAAACCAAGATTTGTTACTGCCAAAGAGCAGACCTGATTCTGACAGTAACAAACATTGGTCTAAAATGAGATTATCACACTATGTCTACACATTATTGGCGTCGCTGCGGCATAAACCTTTCCTGCATATACTGAAACAACATAAACAGCGGAGGAACAACAAAAAGCAAAGCCACCGTGCCCACGAGCATTCCACCCACCGTACCTACGCCTATGGATATATTGCCATTAGCACCAACGCCAGTGGCAAACATCATGGGTAACATACCAAAAATCATGGTGAGCGATGTCATAAGTATAGGTCTGAGGCGTACGCCAGCAGCCGAAATTGCAGCCTGAGCTATCGACATGCCGGCACGACGCCGCTCTGAGGCATACTCGGTAAGTAGGATAGCCGTTTTTGAAAGCAAACCGATGAGCATTATAAGACCGGTCTGCAAGTATATGTTATTTTCCAGACCGAAAATCCTAGCAAACATGAAGCTGCCGGCAAGGCCAAACGGCACGGACAAAATGACAGCCAAAGGAATGAAAAGACTTTCATATAGAGCGCAGAGAATAAGATAGATAAACACAACACACACAACAAACACCAATGTGGCCGTATTTCCTGCGGCAGACTCCTCGCGCGACATACCTCCAAACTCATAACCATAGCCCGTAGGCAAAGTCTTGTCTGCCACCTCCTTTATAGCCTCTATGGCCTGGCCAGAGCTGTATCCCTGAGCTGCCGAGCCGTTTACCTGTATGGCAGAAAACAAATTGAAGCGTGTGAGCACTTCTGAGCCATAAACTCTTTTGAGCTTTAAATACTGGCTTATAGGCGACATTTGGCCGTCTGAGTTTCGCACAAACATATTATCTAGTGAGTGTGTGTCGAGCCTGAACTCAGGCGGTGCCTGCACCATTACGCGGTAAAGTTTTGAGAAGCGGTTCATATTTGAAGCATAGCTGCCGCCAACGTATCCGGAAAGCGTGCTGAGCACATCGGCCGGTGACACTCCGTTACGTTTGCATCGCGCGGCATCGACCTCTACGAGATACTGTGAAAACTTGGTGTCAAATGAAGTTGTCGCACGGCCTATCTCGGGACGGCGGCTCAAAGAATCAATAAACAGGCGCGTATATTTTAACAACTCATCTGTGGTGCCTCCCTTCTGGTCCTGCACATATACCTCAAATCCGCTACTTGTGCCGTATCCAGGAATCATTGGACGCGTAAAGGCAATGATGTCAGCACCCGATATAGGAGCCGTAATGCGCTGTATCTCGCTTATCACAGCATCCAGAGCATCCTCCTTGCGAGTACGCAGACTCCAATCTTTAAGACGTATCGTGAACATTCCGTTGCAGGCACCCTGACCGCTCAAAGTAGAGTTACCCGTAGTATTCGACTGCAACTCAATCTGCGGTATAGTGCGCAGGCAACTATCCACCTGCTCCATCACCTTACGGGTTTGGCTTACGCTATTGCCCGGCGATGTACGCACATCAACAAACACCGTGCCCATATCCTCATTGGGCACAAAGCCGGTTTTTGTGGTTGCCATGAGTATGGCAAAGCCAACACAGGCAATAACCAGCAATAATCCGGCAAACCATTTACGCCGGAGCATAAAGGCCACTCCTCTTTTATACTTCATGACAAGACGGCCAAATGCTGTGTCGAAAGCAATATGGAAACGCGACGAAAAACTTAGCTTGCAACCATTAGAGGTATCGGAATGTGGAGTCATTATAAGTGAGCACAAAGCCGGACTCAACGTCAACGCATTGACCAGCGATATGGCAACAGCAGCAGCCATAGTAAGTCCAAACTGAGTGTAGAATGTACCCGTGGTACCTCCGATGAAACTCACAGGAATAAACACAGCCATGAAAACAAATGTTGTAGTGACGAGCGCCGACGTGATACCGTCCATGGCATCGACCGTGGCAAGATATGAAGAACGGTAGCCCTCGTCGAATTTGGCCTGAACGGCCTCTACAACCACGATGGCGTCGTCTACTACAGTTCCGATTACAAGCACCAACGCAAATAAAGTAAGCATATTCAGGCTGAAGCCTGCCACATAGAGAAAGGCAAACGTACCGACCAGCGACACTATGATTGAAAGTGCGGGGATGAATGTTGAACGCAGACTCTGAAGGAATACATAGACAACAAGCACCACAAGTACTATTGCCTCGACAAGCGTTTTTATGACGTTCTTAATTGAAGCATCAAGAAAATCCTTCGTACTCATCAAATCTACTATCTTTATACCCTTTGGCAACGTTTTGGATATTTCGTCCACGGTACGGTCAATCTCTTCTATTATCTCATTGGCATTTGACCCTGAGGTTTGAGCTATCATGATGTTACAACCTGGATGACCGTTAACTTCGTTAATGTAATCATAAGCTCTAGTTCCCAGTTCTATAGCGGCAACATCTTTTAGTCGCAGCACTTCCCCACCAGGAAGCGACTTTATCACAAGATTTTCATAATCAACCTCATTCTCATAACGTCCTCGGTACTTCAGCACATACTGGAAAGTGTTACTTGCCTCAGCACCCAAAGTGCCTGTGGCGGCCTCCACATTCTGCTCGTCAAGCACTTCAGCAATGTCAGCCGGCACAAGTCCATACTGTCTCATTTTACTGGGATTTAACCATATACGCATGGAATATTCGTATCCGAATACATTAACTTCACCAACACCGGCAATACGCGAAAGACGCGGTTCGATATTAATCTTCATATAGTTGGTAAGGAAAGCCTCATCAAACGAATCATCAGGACTATAAACAGCCAACTGCTTGATGTTACTTGTCTGACGTTTTCGCACGGTAATACCACTCTTTGTCACCTCTGCCGGCAGCAGTCCTTGTGCTGTGGCAATACGGTTCTGCACGTTGACTGTGGCCATGTCAGGATCTGTTCCCTGGCGGAAATATACACTGATTTTGGCAGAGCCATTATTAGATGACGTTGAAGTCATATAGGTCATATTCTCAACACCGTTGAGTGCTTCCTCCAGCGGCACCACCACGCTCTTCTGCACGGTTTCAGCATTAGCCCCACTATATGTAGCCGAAACGCTGACCGTAGGTGGTGCAATCTCAGGAAATTGTTCGATAGAAAGCTGCAACAAGCCTATAATTCCGAGAATGAATATCAGCACGGATATTACTCCGGCCAGTATAGGCCGGTCGATGAAAGTTTTTATTTTCATTGGCAATCCTTATTTTTTTGTGGAATCAGACTTCTTTCCCGTGCCAACCACCGTACCCTCACGCATCAGTCCTGCGCCCTCCGCAATAATGACATCACCCGGTTCCAGTCCGGATAGCACAATATAGTTTTTCCCATCGTTATATTTATAAATTGTTATAGTGGCAGACTTTGTCTTGCCGTCAACAATCTTCCACACAAACACCCTGTTCTGAAGCTCATATGTAGCCGACTGAGGTATCACAATACAATTCTTATGCACGGACGGAACTAATACAGAAGCACTGCCACCATTGCGCAACAGATGTCGGGGATTGCTGAAAACAGCTCTAAATCCAATAGATCCAGTCTCCG
Organism: Prevotella sp. CAG:255; assembly: GCF_000431195.1. NCBI lineage: Bacteria > Pseudomonadati > Bacteroidota > Bacteroidia > Bacteroidales > Prevotellaceae > Prevotella > Prevotella sp. CAG:255. Next base: position 119,407 of record NZ_HF986805.1, read on the forward strand.
AATCAACGGTACCGCCAATAGCATCAATACGTCCCTGTAGATCGTATTTGTTGCCATTACTCATCGTCAACCCGACCGGAGGAAGTTTTTTCTTAGCCTCATCAAGTGAACCATACTCCTCTATAAGATCAAGCATCTGTGTCTCAGCCATAGAGAAATAAGCATAAATCTCAGAATCATCAGACACGGTTACAAGCGGTTCTTCAATAGTACTGCCAACCAATGCACCGACACGATAAGGTATCATACTTGCAACACCATCAACAGGACTCTTCACTTCTGTATAAGACAAGTCATTAGTGGCACGTGTAAGTTCAGCCCGGGCTTGAGCTACAGCAGCCTTGGCCTCCCGTAAAGAGTTAACGGCTGTCTGCCTGTCATAATCTGATACAACATTTCTCCTGCAAAGTTCCTCTTTACTATCTGCCGTTAGTTTGGCCGTACACAACTTTGCCTCCGCACTCTCCAAATTAGCCTTTGCCGTACTGAGCGCAGCCTTATATGGCACCTGATCAATGACAAACAGCACCTGACCACGCTTAACGGCATCTCCCTCATTTATACGTATGTCTGTAATCGTGCCACTGACCTGCGGACGCACCTCAACAGCCTGACGCCCTTGAAGTGTTGCAGTATAAGCAGATTGCAACATAAAGTCTCGACGCGTAACAGTAAGCGTCTTATACTCCTCGCCATGAATAGCCTGTTTTTTATCATCACAAGCACAGAACAATGACATACTACACACAACGAGCATAATACTTGTTTTAATTTCCATTTTGTATTTCTATAAAATAAAAAACTAAAGTTACTAAATAAGGGCCGCTCAAGACATACAACAAATAACAGCCCTCTATGTCCGGGTGCATATAAGCAAAAAATGTAGTTGCTTTTTTCCTTACAAAACTGCATTGCCGGCCATTCAGTTGATGCAAATTTATGAACAATGACTCTTATGATAAACTATGTGGTGACAAACAGCCTATATGTGGTGACAAACGACACATGGAAAACAATAGACCATTCAATAAAATGTATTACCTTTGCAATGATCGTAAAACAAAATAAATATGTGAACCATCCTCAGCCAACAATAATAAAATAAATGAATGTCCGCATGTTACCAAATT
>NZ_HF986806.1:0-126459 GCF_000431195.1 Prevotella sp. CAG:255
CTGAGGATGAGATTAATGAGACTTATGGGACTAATAAGACTAATGTGACTTATTTTAAAGAGACATATGGTGACATCCCCAATGACTTGCCGTACACTTTAGACATTCTACCACATAAATGCACATACGTTTGAAAAGCTGAACAAAGAAACATTAAGCGTTTTCGGGTAGTGTTTCACCGAGTGTGTCTGAATCAAGTTGACTTAACCCCGAATCGGGTATTAGAATTCAGTCGGATTCTTGCTTTATATTGAGCGGATTTTTGTTTGATTTTTCGCAGGCATAGCAGGCTATGTCAAGAAAAAGCTAGTAAGAAGGTTCCAATAGAAAACATAAAGGCGGCTGAAAGCATGAAGGCACAAAATAGATAAACTATGTGCGGTTTAATGACCAATTTGGGTTAAACGCAGTTGATGAAACACTACTGCTTGACAACCCTCAAGATAGAAGGAAACCAAGCGAAAATTCATTTTCCTCCAATGGTTTCGCTCTCTTGGTCTGTCCAGAACCTTCAAAGAAGGATGTTAAACAGGCTCTTAAATATCGGAATTATTTTATAAGGGTGCTTGCCAAAACCACTTTTCATCCGATGTGTTGTAATTAGCATGAGGGTATGTTAAACCTACCGGAATTAATGTTACAGTTTTACCTTGAGGATGATTGCTTTCTCCTTCGGGTTCAGCTTGATTCCATATATTTGTTTCAAGAAAATAGAGATTCTTAGCCATGTACTCCTTAAGATAATAGTCGGCTGTTTGTTTTACTCTGTTGTTCCAGTTCGCTTCTTCATTAAGTATCAATGGCAAATCATACTGCAATCTATAACGCACTTCTCCTGGGTGAAGCATGATTCCGTTTTCATCTGTGACATATGCTGCAAATGTAGGGTCAACCCAAACCCATTTATTCAGTGATTTACTCCAGGTAATGCAGATAACATGGCAATCGCTGTCCGTCTCCCATCCTTTCGGGATACATGTTATATGTCTTGCAGGAATCCCCACAGCAAGCAATGCCTCTGTCAATCATATAGCAAGAGCCTTGCAGTTGTAACCACAACTGTTTCTACGAGCAGATTCGTATGTATTTTCCAAATTTCTTGCTCCGGGAGCCAAACCGTTGCTTCCGTCATGTTCGATGTTGTCATGAACCCAATAAAGGAGATTTTTGATTCTGCTGATGTCATCCCCCTTACCGGCTATTTTGTCAAGATTGAATTTCTTGCGTGTCATTCTCAACATTCTGTCTGAAGGCTCTGCGTATCTGAAAGCCATATCAAAGGGTGGTTCTGAGTTGTATTTTGGGGATTCTTTCAAAATGTCAAGTTTGGTCTAGACCTTATCCCCCAGACTCCATGCGTAATTCATAGCTGCTTTCAATGTGTCTGCTTTCTTGCTATTCAAAGCTTTTAGTACGGGATAGAGTATTCTGGCTGACAGATACTCATTGCTTCTCATCCAGTCAGAGTTCTTTGCTGTCAGAATCTGTGCCTGCTACTGCGCAGTCTTTTCCAAATCTTTTATCAGGCGAGGATTTGATTTCAGATAATCGATATCTGCTGTTGATGCTATCTTGTCATTATATACTTTCAGAAAAGCCCCATGACAGATGTATTTCGTTAAATTAGGACATTTGGAGTCTTTCAATAAATCCAAATCGAAATAGACCACAGTGCTTTCAAATATCACGCTGTCCAATTTCGGACAGTTATGAGCAAATCCCTGGCCTCCCGTACTTGACACAGGACCTCGGAATATGATTTTCCTCAAGTTTTGACAGTTTGTCATTAAAGCGCAGTCGAAATGACCGATAGCTCCCTCAAACACTATCCCTCAAAGTGTTATTATCCATAAATAGACCTCACGGGATATTAATCTATATTGCCGAATGTTACTTTTTTCAGATTGGTAAATCCAATATTTCCTAATCTTCCGATTGTCATTATGTCGGGAATATGAATTTCTTCGACATGAGAGTCGTAAACTAGGCTATCCAGAAACATTCGTATTCCATCTCACAGGGCCGTCGAAATGGTCAGGAGCATGAAGAACGATATTCTGGGAAAAAGACGGAATTACTATTGTAATTGCAGCAATTAAGCAAATAAAAAATCTATGCATAAATATATATATTCAGAATGATAAAATTAATAAAAATTCCAACACATCTGTCACATTACCAAATAAATTGCAAAGCGTACGGACGCTAAACAAAAACATTCTCCCTGCAAGACTCTCGCCGCAAGAACCTTCAATACAAGACGATTCTGTTTCATGTAATCTCTTTTAATAATATAACGTGAGTTCGACGAATTGTAAATGCGTGTAAGTTTGGTGATAAGCGAAAATCGTTGTAACTTTATGGTGCTGAATTACAAAGTATTACAAACAATAATCGTTATGATCACCGAGGGCAGAGTTATAAATTATTTTGTATGGCAGACGATTTAGCTTCGCTGATTTTCAATTCTGCAAATTTTGATGCTATTATGGCAAAATATACGCTTAAACCAACCGTAAAACGCAAATTTAATTATTTGTTGGTGGCAAAGATATAATAAAGACAAAAGTGGAATTAGACTACTGCCATAAATTGTCAGGCAGTATGACTAACCCCACTTTTGTCTTTTAATTATGTTTCTTAGAATTGCTCCAAGATCTCTATTCTTTTCTTTGTATCCGGGTGCGTGCTGAATAATGAATTAAAGAAATTCATCATGCCCGGTGCGAAGTGTTGCGGATGAATGATGAACAGCTGCGCGATATCGTCACGCTTGACGTTATTCAATCCAGGATCGCCTGATATCTTTCTCAGAGCAGAAGCAAGCGCCAAAGGATTGCCGCAAAGCTCAGCACCTCCGGCGTCGGCCATATATTCACGTTTACGCGATATTGCAAAACGCGTAAGCAATGTGAAGAAGTAAGCAACTGCACAGCATAAAGCTCCGATTATGAATACCGCAATCATAGACAGTCCGTTGCCGCGGTTGTCCTCGTCATCACTGCTGCGGCTGCTCAGTCCGCCAAACCAGAATGCGTTATACATCATCTGGATAACGAGGCTCATTATGGTTGATACGATACCGACAAAGATGATGCTTGTTATCAGCAGTCTTGTGTCGTGATTACGGATGTGCGTCAGCTCATGAGCTATCACACCTGCAAGTTCGTCATCGTTGAGCCTGTCGATTATTCCTGTTGTCAGCGTAACCGTGTAGCTCTTTTTATCTATACCGCTTGCAAAAGCGTTCAGCTGCGGGTCGTCTACGATGTTAATCTTTGGCATATCCATGTTGCATGTCATGCAAAGATTTTCAACGATATTGTAGATTTTGGGATTTTCCTTGCGTGTAAGCGGTCTTGCTCCTGTAGCGGCACGTACCATTGCCGTATTTGCAAAATACGCTATTGTAAACCATATTCCTATGCCCACGATGACCCATGGTATGGTGTTCATGAAGTAATAGTTTACTGTTGCGGCGTCAAGCTGGTGTACAATGTTGCCGTATTGGTCGTAGTATCCGTTTCCGAAATAGTTTACCAGTGCGAGGAATACCCATACCATGCCCAGGATTATTACGGGAAACAAGATCAGCAACATTATTGTCAATCTGTTGTTGCGCATAATCTGGGTGTGCATTCCGACATATCTCATATATGCTTGCGATTTATGTTAGAATTTAATTTCAGGTGCCTTGTCGTATGTTGCGCGCTCTTCCTGTGGAACCTCGAACATAGGTTCTTTTTTAAATCCGAACATTTTGGCAAAGATGTTTGACGGGAATGTCTCAACGGCGTTGTTGAGCTCTCTTGTTGCCGAATTGAAGAATCTGCGTACTGCGGCAAGTTTGTTCTCAAGGTCAGCAATCTCGTTCTGCAGCTGCATGAAGTTCTGGTTAGCCTTCAGGTCAGGGTAAGCCTCGAGTGACACCTTTAAGCCGGCAAGCGCACTTGTCAGGGCATTTTCAGCATTGATCTTGTCGTTTATTGTTGTGGCGCCCATTGCTGCCGTGCGTGCTTCGGTAACTCTCTGCAGCACTTCGCGCTCGTGTGTGGCATATCCTTTCACCGTGGCTACAAGCTGCGGCACGAGGTCGTGGCGCTGTTTAAGCTGCACGTCGATATTTGCGAAGGCATTTTCGCGGTTGTTTCTAAGTTTTACAAGATTGTTGTACAGGCTTACACACCAAATTGCAAGCAGTACGACGATAACTAAAATAATAATTCCTGTTGTCATAATTTTTTAATGATAAATGGTTTCATAAGTTTGTTTACAAATATAATACCATTTTATGAATATCTGAGGTTTCTTTAAGTCTTTTTGTTTATTATTCTTATTTAATATGAAGGTTGTAGCCAATAAGGACACGTTCCGGTTTAGTTTCGTCATGAAATAAAAAAACTCTGCATGACAGGATCTATCCTATGACATGCAGAGCGTTATGTTAAGTTTTAATGTTTATTTCAGCAGATTCATTACTTTGTTGAAGTATCGCTGAGTGCCTTTTATGCTGTATCTGAGTCCGCCGTTCCACGACCTTATGGCCTGCTCTATGCTGTTTTGCGGATTGTGGACCGACTGAAACAAAATGAACATCTCTTTCGATTTTGCCACGTTAAAGCGGTCAGACAGCTTAAATCTTTTCTTGCTTTTTCTTCTTTTCAGGATGTTGTTGCACTCTCTTACCAGAATCGGAGTTATCTGCATTGCTCCGCATGAGTTGCCGCTTACGGCTTTGGGGTTTCCTTCGCTTTCGACTTGAATAATGGCGTCCATCACCGGATTCCAGTCGAATTGAGGGCTTTGAGTTTCGTTGTTTTCTGCAAAAGCATATAAATTTGCTGTAAATACAAATAATAATACTAATACTTTTCTTAATATTCTCTCCATATTTTACGGTTTATGGCATCTGGACATATAAAAAAACAGGGATGTCCGCGGCAAGCGGTTCGTATGAGAAAAATTATTGAACCGAGTCTGGATGCCAGTTATATACTAACGCGAATGGCGGCTTTCAAAACAAAAGAAGATACGCCATTCAATCTTTTTACCGCTGCAAAGGTATGAAAAAAAATGCGATTATCCAAACTTTGTTCCGTTTTTTAAACATTTTGCATTGAAATAAGCATTTTATATCATGTTGAAAATCAACTAATTGCTTTAAAAATATGTAAAATATTTTCGGCTGCCGTCTTGCGCCCGAATTTAGGCGAAACATAATGTTAATGCACGTTTCACGGCATTTGTTGTTATAAGAACGGCCCATTTTTATATCTTAAATCATGTTGCGTGCTAAAGTGTTATAGACTATAACTATGCTAAGATTGTTGCAGGAGCGAATAGGGGGCAATGTCGCTTTTCCTTGCAGGTAAATTATTGTCATAGTTTTGCCTTGCGCCAGTTTCCGCTATTTTTTCATGATATAGGGTAAGGATTGCATGCATCAGAATTAAACCTCAAAAAACTGAAAGGAAAATGTGCTATTATCCTTAACGAAAAGCCGGAACGGTAGTTTGAAATATGCAGACTGTAAGCAAAATCGTGCTTATTGGTTTTAAATCATTAACCTATTGTTTACGGTCCGTAAGTGGCCCACTTTTAATGCAAAAGTGGCCGAGTTTTTTGTCGCAAACAAATGGTTTTTTATGCCCAGTCCGATGTTCCGTGCATTTCAGTGCAGGCATTGTTAGAAAAACATTGTTTATCCCAATCTGCCGGTATTAATAAGTTTGCTGTGTGATTCTTCCTGTTGGCTGATGACGTAGTGTATCTTGAGCAGTGTTTTCTGAAGGCCGACAATGAAATTTCCTGCCTGCAAGCGTTTGGCTTTCAGAATATTAAATAAGACAAACCGCTCATTATTCGGCTGCCAATGACCTGCCGGGGTTAAAAAACTGCGTTTTTCGTTTGTCTTTTCATTCTCCTTTCACTATTTTTGACTACCTTTGCATTGACGATTGTTGAAACATGCCATATTGGCAGGCTTAATTGTATGTCGGCATGCGTCATGCCGGGCAAGTGTGAGAGGCACGGCCTGTTTCGTGCATGTTGTTTTTTTTGAATGATTAACGGATAATTTCTTTATAAAATATGTATTACGTTTCTAAGCGAATGGAGATTGCTGGCTGTCATCGCCTTACTCTTTCTTATGACAGCAAATGCTGTAATCTGCACGGACACAACTGGATTGTTACGGTTTATTGCAAGTCGCGTGAGCTTAACGCTGAGGGTATGGTTGTTGACTTTAAGCATATAAAGGATAAAATTCACGGATATCTAGATCATGGCAACTTCAACGAACTGCTGCCGTTCAATCCTACGGCCGAAAACATTGCAGCCTGGATATGCAGTCAGGTTGAGCACTGCTATCGGGTGGATATAGAAGAAAGCGAGAACAACAAGGTGTCATACGTTAAAGACGAAGACTGACGTTTATGAGGGTAAACGAAATTTTTTATTCGCTTCAGGGCGAAGGCTACTTTACCGGAACACCAGCCGTCTTCGTACGTTTTTCAGGCTGCAATCTCAGTTGCAGCTTTTGTGACACGGAGCATACGTCGTTTACGGAAATGTCTGAGGAAGACATCGTCCGTGAGGTGTGTGCCTATCCGGCTGCGCATGTGGTTATCACCGGCGGTGAGCCGACAATGCAGCTTACAGCTTCGCTTGTTGACAGGCTGCACGCTGTCGGAAAGTATGTGCAGATAGAGACAAACGGCACTTATCGTCTGCCCGAAGGCTGCCGTGTCGACTGGATTACATGTTCACCCAAATACCGTCCTGTCGTTCTGACGCATATTGACGAACTGAAAGTGGTGTTTCAGACGCCGGAGCAGGATATGTCGCAATATGACGGCATGGAGGCTCAGGTGTATAGCCTGCAGCCGTGCGACGTGAATGACGACAGACGGAATGCCGTGATATTAAAAGATGCCGTGGAATATTGTCTTTCGCATCCCAAGTGGCGTCTTTCGCTTCAGACCCATAAAATAATTAATGTGAGATAACGGTCTTCAGCCTCTACGGCGACATGGCTCGTCAGTGTCTGAATAAAGAGGCCCGACAGTTATGCCGTCTGTGGCAATTCATAAGAAATCAATGAGGCAATTAGGCATAGCCTCATTGATCACCACCGTTGAAGTGAAGTATTTTCAGCAGCTGCTTTTCGTGCTGCAGTTCCTTCAAGCCCTTGTCGGGCGATATGAGCATCATGCTCCTTATCACGTCGTTTTGTCCGCACGTGTAGTTATAATAGTCAATAAGTTCTCCGGTGAGCTTTTCTTTCAGGATAACTTCTGTTCTTAGTTTTTCAAACTCCTCCAGTGGTATTTCGTCTCCCTGGCGTACAAAGATAATACGCCTTGCGATAGGATTGCGGTTGTAGTCGTGCGTGAGATAAATGCCCTTAATCACTTCAGGATATTCAATGATAGGCAGTTGCAGATAAATAACCTTCAATGCGAGCTGCAGCCTCTTTTGTTCGTTGAACATCAGATAGCCAATCTGGAACGGCGAGAACAGGCCTACTCCTACATAATAGTCGCCGGCCATATTCTGGCAGTATACCTTCGGCAGGGTGTCGCCGTCGGCAATGGATGATATCATGTAGGGCTCAACCTTCAGTCCGTCGGCATACGACGAAGCGCTGTACGACTGGTACAGGCCTGTGTATATGCCTGCGTTGGGAAGATACTTTATTGATTCTTTTTCAATATCGTCAAGAAACGGACGGCTGTTGCTCTTTCCGCTTATCAGCCGTGGCTCTATATGGCACACCTTGTCGTACAGTTCGTCAAGGCATCCCAGCAGCTTTCTCTTAGACACATTGTTCACCTGCTGCAAGGCGTTGTTAAGCGCGTAGTCGCTGTCGTTGCCGCCGGATATGCTGTTGATGTAGGCGGGCAGTACAGACGAATATAAAGAAGACAGAACGCTCGAGGTTATGTTCGTCTCCTCCGAAATGTCCTTCATCTTCACTCCTGCGTCACGCAGTTTCTTCAGTTGCTCATACAGTGATACCAGTTTATCCATATCCTTTATTTTTGGCGCGAATGTACCAAAACGATATTACAAAAACATTACCATTCTGATTCATTATCATGATATGAAAATTACATAATGAATACACGTTTTTTGGGCGTTATAATATATGATTAATTGATTTTTTCATATTGCAGACCGATATACTTTTGCTGCCGTAATTAAAAAAATGAACAAACAAAATCATCAATATAATTATGGAAAAAGCAACAAAGAACAAAAGAATGTCGGAACTCCTGCTTATACTTTGGGCCGGAGGTGCAGCCTTGCTGTCTTACTCGCTTGTATATGCCTTGCGCAAGCCGTATACGGCAGCCTCTTTCGAGGGATTGACCCTGTTTGGAACAGATTATAAGGTAGCTGTTACAACCATTCAGATACTTGGCTATGTAATAGCAAAATTCTTCGGTATAAAACTTATCTCTGAGCTGAAACGCGAAAACCGCTTCCGCTTTTTTGTAACATCGGCAATAATGGCCGAGGTGGCTTTGATAGGCTTCGGCGTGCTCAGCGCTCCTTACAATGCCGCAGCAATGTTTTTCAACGGCCTGTCGCTCGGATGCATGTGGGGCGTTATCTTTAGTTTCATTGAGGGCCGCAAGGTTACGGATATGCTGGCGAGCCTTTTGGGCGTAAGCATGGTGTTCAGTTCCGGAATAGCCAAGAGCTTCGGACTCTTTGCCATGAACGAACTTAATATAGACCAGTTCTGGATGCCGGCAGTCATTGGCGGCGTGGCCCTGCCTCTGCTTGTTCTTATGGGCTATCTGCTTAAGCGTCTGCCCAGCCCTACACAGGAAGATATCGAGTTGCGCAACGAGCGCGTTGTCTTAGACTCTGAAGGCCGCAAGCGTCTGTTCATGAGTTTCGCGCCAATACTCACGCTGCTGTTTATCGGTAACTTTATGCTCCTTGTCCTGCGCGACATCAAGGAAGATTTCCTTGTGCTTATTCTCGACATGAGCAATCAGTCGTCATGGCTGTTCGCACAGGTCGACACTATAGTTACATTGGCCATACTTGCCCTGTTCTCCGCCTTTGTGTTCTTCCGCAGCAACATCAAGACGCTTATGTGTCTCATGGGCATTGTCATACTGAGCTGTATCACCATGGCATACGTGTCGTTCAACTACAAAGCCCTCGACCTGCAGCCTGTTGTGTGGCTGTTCATAGAGAGCCTGTGCCTTTATATAGCCTATCTTACGTTCCAGACAATATTCTTCGACCGTTTCATAGCCTGTTTCAGGATAAAAGGCAACGTTGGATTCTTCATCGCGATAATCGACTTTATCGGATACATGGGAACGGTAACACTGCTTTCAACCAAGGAGTTCCTCAATTTCGACATGGAATGGTTCGACATGTTCAACCATATGGCATTCTTCGTCGGTGCAGTATGCACAGTCTTGTTCACAATAGTAGCCACACTTATCTACAAGCGCTATTCGCTTAACAACAGAAACAAGACAAAAAACTCTAAGATGGATTTGTTTATAAACCCTCAATATAATACAATTTAAAATGAACTACGACATCATAATCATAGGAGGCGGTCTGCTCGGAACAGCCACTGCCTATCAGTTGGCAAAACGCAAAGCCGGTAAAATATTGCTTTTAGACGGTAACGAGATTGCATCTCAGGCCTCTTCGCGCGCGGCCTGCCTGCTGACACGTGCGCGGACAAAACCGGCGCTGATGGAACTGGTGCAGGAAACCTACGACTGCATAGACGAGATAGAACAGCTTCTTGGAGAGTCGCTCGAGCTGCAGCAGTGCGGAAGCGTTACGATTGCTTCGTCAGAAGCCTCGCTGAAGGGTGTGGAAGCCTTGGAGAGTGCAGCTAACGACTTTGGCATTCCGAATGAACGGATATCACAGAAACGTGTGAAAGAACTGTTGCCATGGATTAACGAAGCTGCCGCTGACGTAGCCGTATATATGCCCACAGACGCCTTTATCGACTCTGCACTGCTGTGCTCTGGATATGCCAGGGCTGCAAAGGCGTTGGGTGTGGAACTGAGAACTAACTGCAAGGTGAGGTCGATACAGACCGAAGGCGGAAGAATAAGCGGCGTTGAACTGCCTGACGGTGAGATGATAAGTGCTCCCGTTGTTGTCAATGCTGCCGGCTCATGGGCCAATCTGCTTATGCGTCCGCTCGGTGTAGGACTGCCGTTTACGCCCGTAAGGAGCCACTTCTGGATTACTGGCATCGACAAGCAGCGCTTCCCGGTAAACCATCCGTTCTCTGTCATTCCTGACGCAAGAGCCTTCACGCGATCGGATGTAGGAGCCTTGATAATAGGTCTGCGCGAAAGCCAGTGCCAATCGTTCGACCCTTCTACGATGACAGACCAGCTTCAGGACTTCGACTTCAACAAGGCTGCCAAGTGGGAGGTGCTTGACGAATGTGCACCGCTCCTGAAGCGTTTCTTGCCGGATATAGAAGACCTCGGCATAGCCCACTACATGGCCGGTCCGTCTTGCTATGTGCCCGATGCAATGTTTATCATCGGTCCGGTGAGCAAATACGAAGGTCTGTTTACCGTTACGGGCTGCTGTGGCGGTGGCGTGGCTGCCGGTGGAGGTATGGGACGGTTGGCTGCCGAACTTATTACAGGCGAGAAACCATTTGTCTCACCCGGTCTTTTCGCACCGGAGCGTTTTGGTGAAGTTGATCCGTTCTCAGCCGAATTTCAGAAGAGATGTGCCGATGCCCGTTCAAACAAAAAGGGCGGATAGGCCTGTGCTGCAAATGAATATATAGAAAACACGAACATAAATATAAAAATGTAGAAAATGAAACGATATATAGTTTTTCTGAAACAAGTACCCTTATCCACAAAGGTTGAAATAGATCCGGTGACAAAGACCCTGAAGCGCTCGTCGGCTCTTACGCGCACCAACCCTGACGACCTGCATGCGTTGCAGACTGCCGTTAACCTTAAGAAAAAGACCGGGGCAGAGATTGTGGCTGTAAGCATGGGACCGGAGATGGCTGTAGAGGTGTTGCGCGAGGCACTGCAATACGGAGCCGACAAGGCTGTGCTGCTTTCGTCGCGTGCTTTTGCCGGAAGCGACACGTTGTGCACGAGCAAGTCGCTCGCAGCTGCCGCACGTAAGATTGGCGACTACGACCTGCTGTTCTTCGGCAAGATGGCTGTAGACGGCGACACTGCACAGGTTGGCCCTGAAGTGGCTGGCCAGCTTGACATTCCGCAGATAACACAGCTGACAGCCATAATGGCAATATCTGACACTTCGGTAAGTGTTACAAGAAACGCCGGCTGCAAGCTTCAGCATCTTGAGGTGAAGATGCCGTGCGCCATCATGGTGAGCCGTGAAAACTGTGAACTTGAGAACGTAACGCTGCGTGCATGGCAGAAGGCACGCCAGCAGCCTATTACAAGATGGAACGAGCACGACCTGGGCCTTTCTTCTGACGAGATCGGACTGTGTGCGTCGCCAACACAGGTAGTGGCAACAGAGGTTCCTCAGCACGACAAGGTGGTAGAATGGATTGAGGACGGACATGCCGTGATGGACATTATAGAGAACAACGTGCTTTGTCAAACAAAATAACAGATAATAAGAATTATGAGTTTCGCATTAAATTTAGATAAAGATCTTTGCATAGGTTGTGGCATCTGTTCTGAGAGCTGTGCTTTTGGGGCTATAACCATGAGTGATTTTCCCGAGATAAACGAAGACAGCTGCCGTCTGTGCGGAAGTTGTGTACAGGCATGTGCCGCCGGGGCATTAAAGATAAACAAGGAGCAGCCTAAAGACAGCGCTGCCGACAACAGTAAAGGTATATGGGTGTGGGCTGAAGTTGAAAACGGACTGTTGGCGCCTGTGAGCATTGAGCTGCTGGGCAAGGCTGTAGAGCTGTCTGAAAACTTGGCGCAGCCGGTTGAGGCAGTGCTCATAGGCGACGGCGTGAGCGGGCTGGCAGACGACCTTATTGCGTATGGCGCCGACAGTGTGCATGTGGTTGACTCGCCGTTGATGGCCGACTTTATCGACGAAAACTACACCAAAGTCTTTGAACGCCTGATACGGCAGAACCGCCCGGCTATACTCCTTATGGGGGCAACCCTGCTCGGACGCGGCCTTTCGGCACGCCTTGCCTCGGTGCTTCACACAGGACTTACGGCCGACTGCACCGAACTTGAGATTGACAAAGAGACCAAATTGCTGCGACAGATACGTCCTGCTTTCGGCGGCAACCTTATGGCAACGATAATAAATCCTGCGCATCGCCCGCAGATGGCTTCGGTGCGTCCCGGCATCATGCGTCCGGCCGTGAAAGACGGCAGCCGCAGAGGCCGCGTCGTGAGATACGACTGCGACGAGAGCATGAACGATGCGCGCGTAAGGCTTATTGAGACCTTGAGCAGCGAAGTGAAGCATTCGTCGCTGAGCAACAGCAAGATTATCGTGGCAATAGGGCGCGGAGTGAAGACGCGTAAATGTGCCGACGAAATCAGCGCATGGGCAAAGAGCATAGGTGCGTCTGTTGCCGGATCGAGGGCTGCCGTTGAGATGGGGCTTGTGGATGCATCGGTGCAGGTAGGGCAGACCGGTCATACTGTTGCCCCCGACCTTTATGTGGCAATAGGCATCAGCGGACAGATACAGCATACGGCAGGTATTGTCGGGGCTAAAAAGATAATGGCGATAAACACCGACAGGCAGGCTCCGATATTCAGCGTGGCAGATTACGGATGGAACATCTCTGCCGAGGAAGCGCTGGCAAGGCTTGTCGACATAACATCTGTAAAGGCATGAGCAAGAAGATATTAGCATGTATCGTCATGCTGGCGGCATCCTTCAGTGTGGCACTTGCCGGCGATTCGCTCAAGATAAAGTTCCGTTCGCGTGCATTGTTGGATGCTACGGTTACCGATTATGGCAAGGAAGACGTGCAGGGCTATTATCGCCTTGAAGATTTCCGCGTGGGCTTTAAGGCAAACTATGGTCAATTCGAGCTGAAGGCCGACATCGGTTTCGGCGGCGGAAAGGTGGCGATAAAAGACCTGCTGTTCAACTATCACATGAAAAACTGCGTGGTGGCTGTGGGCAACGCCTATGAACCTTTCTCGATGGATATGCTCATAAGCACCGTAGACATGCGCTTCAACCAGTCGGCAACTTCGGTGCTGGCGTTCACCAACAGCCGTAAGCTCGGCGCGACGATACACTATTATCTGCCGTCGCTCTATCTGGCTACGGGCGTTTATACGCACAACGACATCAACAAGATTGGCAGCAGCCAGGTCAACGCCTTCGTGTCTACCAGCCGTGCCGTGTGGCGCAGGCAGAAGGGCGACTATCTCATACATGCAGGAGGCGCCTTCTCGTTCCGCACACGGCCGGTAAACACCGAGGGGGACCCTGAAACTGAAGTTAGCAGTGCAGGCGTGACATCGATGCTTCCCAATGCTCTTCTAAACGCAAAGGTAGACCATCTTGGCACGGAGGTGAAGGGGCTGCTCGAGGCTTTATACATGTCGCCCAAGTTTATGATTCAGAGCGAATACTTTGTCGACCGCTATAACCGCACTCAGGGCGAAGCCTATATGCCTCACGGCGGATATATTCAGGCCGGATATCTTATAAAGGGGCGCGGATTTGAGTATGATCCGGTGTACAGCATACCGGGACGCCCTAAGACAGAAAAGGCTATTGAGCTTACTGCGAGGTTGAACTACACTGACATGAACGACCCGAAGGCCGGCATATCGGGAGGCAAGGAGACCGACCTGTCTGTAGGGGCCAACTTCTATCTTAACAAGTATCTGGCCGTGAAGGCCAACTGCAGCTATGTCTTTGTGGGCGACAACTGCAACGAGTTTTATCAGAAAGACCTGCTGCTGGGTCAGATTCGAATACAATACGTATTCTGACGCCCCCTTTCTTTAGCCGAAAAATGTTTCAGTCTCTATGCTTTCCTGCCGGGAAGCATAGATTTTTATTTGTCTTCAATCGTCATTGTCATTCGGCATAACATCCGTTTTTAATATAGAGTTTGCCGTCGCCTGCCTTCCGTATATATAGCGGAAATGTCGAAATAAGGCAAATGACAGGCCGGCAATGGAAAGCAGAATGGCGAAAGAAAGCATCAGTCTGCTTGTATAATAAAGCCGGATGCGGTATGCTGAAGGCCATCCGTAATGACGCATGGCTGTCAGTATGTCTCTGCGAACTGTCCCGATAATGTACCGGTCTTCTATGGGTTTGCCGGCAAAAAGTCTTTTTCCGAACAGTCTGACAGACGCGGATATAGCGACAAATATTGTGGTGCACGCCCTGAAACAGGGCAGAGGAAAGTTTAGAAAAACAAAAAACGGATAAATACTTTGTTAAGTATATTATCCGTTGTAGTTGCGGAGGCAGGACTCGAACATGCGACCTCCAGGTTATGAGCCTGGCGAGCTACCAACTGCTCCACTCCGCGATGTTAATTTTTTATTCGTTTGCGCCTCATTTCTGATTTGCGTTTGCAAAGGTACTGCTTTTTTTTGAATCTGCAAAATTTTAGGAAAAAATTTTAATGGAAAATTAAAAAATGGCTATAAAAACGGCTGTTTTTGTTGTCCGGCCCCATACTTTACATGGCTTTAGCCTGCATTTGTGAGGTTAGCCGTGCGTAAGCATTTTGTCTTAATGCCGAGCATTATGACATTTTGTTTATGTACGGATTTTATGGTGAAATAGAAAAAATGTTGTCGTTAATCCCGTCGCTTGGTAAAGCATATTTACAAAAGAGAGCCAAGTGGCAGGTTTTTAAGTGGTAAACCTATGGGTTTTTACTCAAAAACGGCACGTTTGGCAATGCAAAACAATGCTGTTTTTGAGCGCAAATCATGTCGTTTTATGCCATTTTAGAACAAAAAATGATGCACATTATCTGGTCAGGCGGCATAATGCCTTATACGACAGACTGTTGCAATTGCACACGTATTTTGCCCATATTTTCGTCCAAATGATTTTAATTTTCAAATATTCAAGTTTCAGAGCGTCGGCGAAATTCAATTTGACATGTAAATGCCGAATATTAAGTCAAAGTGGCAAACTGATAAATTACAGGTCGATACCTGCTTCTTTTTCCTTTTGTGCAAAGAAATTGCCGGTTAGAATATTTTTTATTCATGAAATTTTTGTCCTTTTGTTTTTTTTCTTAATTTTGCACAAAACTCGAACAACTAACTTTTTAATGATAATTATTATGAAAAATTAAGTGGAAAGAAAATCAGACTTTTAGCTGTCGCTGTTTTAGTGGTGGGAGGTACGTTTATTCCTCAAACTGCATTTGCGTATAAGTATTACGTGCATTGCGATGATGGAGATGTTATGATGTTTGAATTTGAAGATAAGGAGACGGCGAAGTTGTACTTTTCAATCCTTGGTAGTGGTGGCTTATTTGGTGAGCATGCTTATCTTACATCAAGGCCAAATGGCGGTTTTTTAACTGGCTTTTAATTTATGCGGCATTATTTATTTTTAGATGTAATATTAAGGCAATATTTAAATTCAAGCATTCATTTGTCATGTAGGTGTTATGTTAAATGATTAAGAGGACACTGAAAAGGTTCTCATTTTGCGATTTCTTTGCTTGCGTTATTAGTACCCCTTATACGACACGATTGCAAATATCGCAATCTCAGAAACTCAAAAATGCTTTTAAGGACTTTTTCGGTGCCCTCCCGATTAAGTGGCGTTTTTTTTGTTCTATGAAAAAAATATATTTAACAATATTAATATTGTTCGTTTTGAGTTCATCTGTATTTTCTCAAGGTGAACTATTATTGGGTATAGGTGGTAAGTATAAAAAAATAAAAAAGGATATATATGATACGGCATTGGTTAGCGCATATTATAAGCTCGCCTATCTAAAAGATTCAACAAAAACTTCAAGTTACACGAAAGGACTTACCGTGTTGTCCTTTTCAGATAAGTATGTAAGATTTGGTGATTATTACAGATTATTGGCTGATTCTGTCAATGACATGTGTGCTGAAGATAAAAAAAAAGCTCGTGATGAGAGCTTAAATGTTGAACATTCTAATTATATATCAAAAACGGCATTTTATACAGCTACTATGACGGACCTGGAAAATAGGCAGACAACAGTCCAGATAGATTTTCTTTTAAAGTATGAATACACAATGCCTACTCCTGATCTGCGCTGGATCCTCGAGAGCGGCGACACACTGATAAACGGAGTGGCGTGTAAGAAGGCAACCTGCAATTATGCCGGCAGACATTATATCGCATGGTATGATGAAAACTTTCCTGTCCCATACGGACCATACATTTTCTATGGACTTCCAGGGCTGATAATGAAAATATATGATGATAAGCGGAACTGGATTTTTGAAAATGTCGGTATCGAGAAAGCTGAAAGTCTACGTGAAATGTATTTGTATAAGCGCAAGGATATAATAAAGACATCAAGAGAACACGCTCTTGCCGCATATAAAAATCAACTTGAAAACATGCTCCGTGCGGCAATAGAGTCAGGTAGGGTTAAGATTATAAAGAAAGGTCCTCGGTTTGATGAAAAGTTGAAGAAACGTCCGAGCAACATGATTGAACAGGAATGGTGATGTGTCTTGTCAGAATATTGTTGGCCTTTGTGTTGACGGCATGCCCTCTTGCGGGTTTTGCGCAGACTGGCGGTGACGTATATGTCGAAGGGCGTGTGAGCAACTCGGAAGGCAAGGCGTTGCTTAATGTAACGTGCAAGCTGCTTGACAAAAGAGACTCACTTCTTGCTTATTCGTTTACCGATAAAAACGGAGAATACAGAATAAAACGCTGTGCAGGAGCCGCAAGCATAATGTTCTCGCGTGTGGGGTATAAGTCTGAAACAGTAAGGCTGAAGAATGGCAGCTCCGGATATGACGCCACTCTGTATGACCGCGACCTGCAACTGAACAACGTAACCGTTACGGCCGACGCGATAACACGCAAGAAGGATACGCTGATGTATAATGTTGACGCATTCCGCCAAAAAGGCGACGTCTATATAGAAGATGTGTTGAAACGCATGCCCGGCATTGATGTAGATGAGAGCGGACGCATAACCTATCAGGGCAAGGCTATAAACAAACTTAACATAGAGGGACTGGACCTGATGGGCAACCGATACAACCAGGCTACGCGCAACATGCCGGCTGAGGCTGTGGCTCAGGTGCAGGTAATGGAGAACAACCAGCCCATAAAGGCCCGGCAGGGCAAGGTGAACAACGACAGAGCCACGCTTAATCTTAAGCTGAAGAAAAACTACAGGGTGAAGCCCTTCGGCGAGGTGTCGGACTCGATAGGGTTCGATCCCACATTATGGGACAACCGTGCCACGGCCATAAGTATAGCCGGAAACAACCAGCTGCTTGCCGACGGAGCCATGAACAACTGCGGTATCGGGCTTGGGCAGCTTGCCGTTGACATGAACACGCTTGAAGACGCTTATACATACGAGCCTGAGCCAAAGTCTTTTCTGTATTCGCCGACATACCATGTTCCGCCAATGTCGCAGCGCTATTATCTCGACAACAAGTCTTCTTTTGCCGGACTCAACTTTCTCCATGCGTTCACCAAGTCGTCGGTGTTGCGTGTCAATGCCCTTTATTATGCAGACACAACGGTTGGTGAAGACAGTGTGTTTAGCCGTTACGTGGCAGACGACACTGTGAGCATATTTGAGAACAACAGGATAACCGACAGCCGGAATACGGCAAAAATGAGCCTTGCTTATGAACTTAACACAAAAAAGGTGTATCTGTCTGACCGTCTTACCGGAAGTATTACATGGCGTGACGCGGCAAACAACAATACGACAAACATCGGAAAGGTGGAAGAATTTATATATCAAAAGCCGCGCGGCCTTCAGAACATCCTCACCGCAGAGCTGAACACTCCGTCGCGCCTTTACAGCCTGTCATCGGTATTCCGGCTTTATGACAATGCGGAATCTCTTTCGGTGGTATTTGGCGGCGACGGCTCAGACAGCCGGATGTTGAAGCTGAAGAGTACATTCATGCGTAACCGTGTTGCAACTGTATTCGACTTGTTCGGCAACAGCCTGACATTGGGCTATATTATGGAACATAAGCACAACAATGTTGCCGGTACTCAGTCGGGACACAGCAGTGTAAGCGGATATTGGATTCATACGGCAGAACCTATGTATGAGATAAATTTTAGCGGAGGCTCGGCTGAAATATCCCTTCCTGTGGAGTACATATCATGCCGTTACAGCTGGCGTGACGGCCGCACCGCCAGGTTTATGTTTTCGCCTCATGCTGATGCCAGCCTGAAGATTGGCAATTTGCTCACAGCCGATGTTGCCGTGGCCTACAATCAGGCTGCCGACACGGATAATCCGCTGACAGATGGCGTGGTGGCAAACAATTACCGCACATATACAAAATATCCTGACAGCATCTCTGTTGAACGTACTTCGCTGGCTAATCTGCGGCTTTCATATTTCGACGCTTCTTCTATGTTTTCTTGTAATGTCTATGCAGGCTGGACGCATGTCAGGCGCGACTATTACATGAAGTATCTTTATGCCGGCGATTACACTTTCGCAACTCCCGAATGGCATGACAACAGCCGTTCTTCGTGGAGTCTGGTGGCATCGCTCAAGAAGATATATACGCGCGCCGGCCTATCGGTAGATGCTTCGTGCAGCTATTCATACAACAAGGCGTTGGCCTCGCAAAACGGAATAGAAGACTATCTGCGTTATAACGCAATGAATGCCTCGCTTACAACGGGATGGGATAAGCTCAGCTGGATTAATCTAAGTGTGACATGTGCCGGCAATGTCAGCTGGAAACGGCACGACTGTTTTTCGGAAAGCGGCGATTTGCTTAAAAATGTATACTATACAGTGCGTATGGATGTCTATCCAGTAAGCAATGTGCATGCGTATTCAGATTTTTCGCAAACCACGTTTGAAGTGTCGCATGGCCATTATTCTACAAACTGCTTTTGGAATGCCGGAGTAATATATGACGTTCTAAAGAGTCTAAGTCTGTCAGTTTCTGCCGTCAACCTTCTTGACCGGCGTGTATATGAGGAGGCTTTTTACACTGGAGTCAATTACCAATATTACCGCACACCGCTGCGCGGGCGTGAGATGATGGTGTCAGTCCGGCTGAAATTCTGACTGTTAAGCAAATATATTGTTTTTCATGTATAGATTTGGTGACAAGTATCAAAAGTACATTTATTTATAGTTTAGTTTAATGTTTCTTTAATCTTTTACGCGTTAAAATGTTTGTGGAGTCAAATAAAAATAATAATTTTGCACACGATAATCAGTATGTGCAAAAGTAAATTAGGAGAAACAACCAGATGTCCATATCTAAAACAAGGCAAAAGCTGGTAGACGTTGCCAGGCAACTGTTTGCCAAAAATGGCTTGGAAAATACGACGATGAACGATATAGCCAAGGCTTCGGGCAAGGGCAGGCGTACTCTTTATACCTATTTTAAAAGTAAAGAGGAGGTCTACTATGCCGTGATTGAGTCGGAGCTCGAACGGCTTTCGGACAAGATGGACGAGGTGGCCGCCAAGAAAATACGGCCTCAGGACAAGATTATTGAGCTGATTTACACACACCTTAACATGATTAAGGAAACCGTGATGCGCAACGGCAATCTGCGTGCTGCCTTCTTCAGAAATATATGGATGGTGGAGAAGGTGAGAAAGAACTTTGACGAAGACGAAATAGAACTTTTCAGAAAGGTGTATGCCGACGGCAAGCTCGACGGAGAGTTCGACATAGACAATGTTGAGCTGGTGGCCGACATCACGCACTATTGTATCAAGGGTCTTGAGGTGCCTTTTATCTGCGGCCGTCTTGGTCATGGCATGACGCCCGAGGCCAGCAAGCCGCTTGTGGCAAAGGTTGTGTATGGTGCGCTGGGCAAGCCGATGTCTAAGTAGGAGGCTTGTGCCTGATATAAAAAATATGTACTTAAAATTATCTACAACTTTATAAAATAAAAAAGAAAATGGGATTATTAACAGGTAAGACTGCGCTTATTACAGGTGCAGCGCGCGGTATCGGTAAGGCTATCGCGCTGAAGTTTGCTGAAGAGGGCGCTAACGTAGCCTTCACAGACCTTGTTATTGACGAGAACGGAAAAGCCACAGAGGCCGAGATAGCTGCTAAGGGCGTTAAGGCTAAGGGATATGCCAGCAATGCTGCTGACTTCGCTCAGACAGAAGAGGTTGTTAAGTTGGTGAAAGAGGATTTCGGCTCAATAGACATCCTCGTTAACAATGCCGGAATAACAAAGGACGGACTGATGTTGCGTATGACTGAGGCACAGTGGGATGCAGTTATCGCTGTCAACCTGAAGAGTGCGTTCAACTTCATACACGCTTGTGTTCCTGTAATGATGCGCCAGCGTAAGGGTTCTATCATCAACATGGCATCTGTAGTAGGTGTTCACGGTAATGCCGGCCAGGCTAACTATGCTGCTTCAAAGGCAGGTCTTATTGCTTTGGCAAAGAGCATCGCACAGGAGATGGGTCCTAAGGGCATCCGCGCCAACGCCATTGCTCCGGGCTTTATTGACACAGCCATGACTCAGGCTCTGTCTGACGAGGTTCGCAAGGAGTGGGCTGCAAAGATTCCTCTGCGCCGCGGCGGTACAGTTGACGACATCGCAGCCTGCGCTACATTCTTGGCTTCAGATATGTCAAGCTACATCTCTGGCCAGGTTATCCAGGTTGACGGTGGTATGAACATGTAATAAATTATCAGTTTATACAGATTTGCGCAAAGAGAGAAGATTGCTACGAGAGTCTTCCCTCTTTGCTTTTGTTAAAACATTATCAGTCATATTATAAATACAGAATACAGACATGCAGGTTATATACGAGGACAATCACATCATCATAGTGAGCAAGCGCAGCGGTGAGATTGTGCAGGGCGACAAGACCGGCGACAGGACACTGGCCGATGATGTGAAGCAGTATATTAAAGAAAAATATGCAAAGCCGGGAAATGTGTTTCTCGGTGTTGTCCACAGGCTCGACCGCCCCGTTTGGGGACTTGTCGTGTTTGCCAAGACGTCGAAGGCCCTTTCGCGTCTTAACGACATGTTCAGAACAGGCGACGTTCATAAGACATACTGGGCGATAACCCAAAACTGCCCTGCAGAGCCTGAAGCTGTATTGACCGACTGGATTAGCCGCAACGAAAAGCAGAACAAGAGTTATGCCTACGACCATGAGGTGCCCGGCTCAAAGAAAGCCATGCTGCACTATAAGGTGATAGGCCGTTCGGATAATTATACGCTCGTTGAGGTTAATCTGATGACCGGACGCCACCATCAGATACGTTGCCAGTTGGCAAACATCGGATGTCCGATAAAAGGCGACCTTAAGTATGGCGCAAGGCGCAGCAATCCCGACGGAAGCATATCGCTCCTGGCACGCAAGATAGAGTTTGTGCATCCTGTGTCGAAGGAGAAGATATACGCCGAGGCACCGCTTCCTGACGACAGGTTGTGGCGCGAAATGCGTATGCTGTAACGTTATATTAGCCTCGTCAGGCATTTTTGTTGCCAAATAATTTCTTTTTTTCCGAAATATTTGCTTACTTTGCATGTATTACGGTTGGATACAATTTTTTACATGTGCCGATGAGGAAGACGTTGAAGTGGGCCGGTGTGATAGTGCTGACACCGGTTTTGCTGTTTATTACGCTTGCAGTGCTGCTTTACATCCCTGCTGTACAGAATTGGGCTGTAAAGCAGGTGGTTGCGTATGCCTCTGATAAAACCGGCATGGACATCACGGTAGACCGTGTGCGGCTCGAGTTTCCGCTTGACCTCGGCGTGCATGGCTTCCGCATGATTCAGCAGAACGACTCGCTGCCGCAGGTGAAAGACACTGTGGCTGACGTCAAGAAACTTGTTGTTGACATACAGCTTTGGCCGTTGTTGAAGAAGAAGGTGGAGATAGACGCCTTCGAGTTCAACGGACTTAAAGTGAACACGGCCGATTTTGTTCATGAAGCCCGCGTGAAGGGAAGCATCGACAGACTTTATCTGCGCAGCCACGGAATAGACTGGGGCAAGGAGACAATACTCGTCAATGAGGCCGAACTGAAAGATGCCTCTGTAAACGTGGAACTTAGCGATACGGTTCCGCCCGATACGTCGAAGAGCAAGAACTATTGGAAAATAACCGTAGAGAAGCTTGATATAGCCAATACGGGAGTTGTAGTACACATGCCCGGCGACACGCTTCAGGTAGGAGCCTATCTGGGTAAGGCTGAGGCGCGCAGCGGCTTCTTCGACCTTGGTACGAGCCTTTACAGGCTGAACAGCCTTAAGCTTGACGACAGTCGCGTAAGCTATGACAACAATTTCAAGGTGCGCACAAAGGGACTAGACTATAATCATATAAGTCTGTCAGACTTAAACATCAGCATTGATTCATTCTATTATTGTGCGCCTAAGCTCGACATGATATTGTGTGCCTGCTCGTTTAAGGAGAAGAGCGGTATCACCGTCAATGACATTTCAGGTCCGTTTGCCATGGATTCTGTCAAGATATCCTTGCCTTCTTTCAGCCTGAAGACTCCCGACTCTTATCTGAAGGCCAATCTTATAATGGACCTTAATGCGTTCAGCGACAAGAATCCGGGCAAGCTGCAGCTCAGGGCTGACGGTGAGTTTGGCAAGCAGGACATCATGCGCTTCATGGGCAGTATGCCCACAGCGTTTATACGGCGTTGGCCTAATCAGCCGCTTTCGGTCAAGGCTGTCATATCCGGCAACATGAAATATCTTAAGTTTGCCGGACTAAACCTTAAACTGCCTACGGCGTTCAATGTCAACGCACGAGGCTTTGCCGCAAACCTTAACGACGATAAGCGTCTGCGTGCAAATGTCACCCTTGATGCCAGAACATATAATCTGAGTTTTGTTAAAGCGCTGGCTGCGAGCAGTGGAGGTTCGTTTAATATACCTGCCGGAATTGTTCTCAAGGGCGACTTTAAAGCCAACGGCAAGCAATATGCGGCAGATTTCATAGCCCGTGAGGGCGGAGGCAGTGTTAAGGCAAAGGCCGACTTTAATGCAGCAACCTTGGCTTATAAGGCTTCTGTTGCAGCCGATAATCTCCATCTTGGCCATTTCTTGCCGGGCAGCGGAATGGGCGATTTCACAGGCAGCATGAATGTTAAGGGCAACGGACTCGATTTCCTGTCGCATCGCACAGCTTTGCAGGCAAAGGCAGGCATAAGGAAATTCAGTTATGGCAAGTATAATTTTGACGGAATTGATTTCGACGCTAACCTTAACAACGGCAAGGCGCATGCTTGCGTTAACAGTGCCAACCCGCTGATTAACGGTAATGTGAGGTTTGACGCATTTTTGAGCCGCAAGAAGATAATGTCCTCGCTTAAGGCTGACTTGAATCATGCCGACTGGTATGGACTTGGAATAGTGAAGTCGCCGTTCACGACATCTTTCAACTGTGAGATAGATGCGTATACAGATCTTAAGACATTGCTGGGCGTGAAGGGTAATCTGAGGAATCTGGTCATGACAGATTCGGCAAGGACCTACCGTCCGGATAACCTTGAGATTGACATGATCACGAGCAGCGACACAACTCACTTTGCCGCATATTGTGGTGACTTCCGTCTGAGGTTCAACGGCAGCGGCGGATATAAGAAAGTGCTTAAGCAGAGCGGATTCTTCATGGATGAACTGTCTGCCGAACTTAAAAATAAGAAAATAGACATATCCGTGCTGAGGTCTAAGCTGCCTTTGGCCGATCTTTATCTCACAACAGGAAAGAATAATCCTCTTAGCAGGTTTATAGCCAATGCCGGCTATGTGTTCCAGGATGCAAGCATAGACATAAAGTCGTCGCCGCATACTGGACTAAACGGCAGTGTTCAGCTTCTTGAACTTCAGAAAAACACTCTGGTGCTCGATACCGTACGCTTTAATATCGTGTCAGACTCTACGCAATGCTCTTACAACGGACAGGTGCGCAACAACAGCGACAACAAGCAGTATGTGTTCAATGCCTTGTTCGATGGATATGTGTTTGAGAAAGGCTCGGGCGTAAACTTCAAGGTGTATGATGCAAAAGACAGCCTCGGACTCAAGATGGGCATTGAGGCTTCGATGGAGGAGAACGGCATAAAGATGCACATGCTTACTGACGATCCGATTCTCGGATATAAGAAGTTTGAGGTTAACGAGAACAACTATATCTTCATGGGAACCGACCGGCGCATCATGGCAGACTTGCGCCTGAAGGCCGACGACGGAACGGGTATATATGCATATACTAACGACGAAAACACCGATGCGCTTCAGGACCTGACGATAGGACTTAACAAGTTTGATCTGTCGAAGCTGCTTACGGTTGTTCCGTATATGCCTCGCATAACCGGAATAATGAACGGCGACTTCCACTTGATACAGACAAAGGACGAGCTTTCTGTGTCATCGTCAGTAACTGTAGACAAGATGACATACGAGCGGACACGCATGGGCAACATCGGACTTGAGTTTGTCTATATGCCTCAGTCGGACGGAACCCACAGCGTTGACGGAATGCTCATGTGTAACGATAATCAGGTGGCAGACATTAGCGGATCGTATAAGTCGGAAGGTGACGGACAACTGGATGTTACGATGAATATGTCTCGCCTGCCGATGCGTCTGCTCAATGGATTCATTCCTGATCGTATCATTCGTCTGAAAGGTTATGCCGACGGCTCTCTTGATGTGAAAGGCACGCTGTCGCATCCACGTGCCAATGGCGAGCTTACGTTGGATTCTTGTTATATGCGCAGTGCGCAGTATGGCATACGTATGCGTCTTAGCGAGGAGCCTATCCGTATCGTAGGAAGCAATCTGCTGTTCGAGAATTTCAAGATGTTTGCAAACAATGACAACCCGTTGATTCTCGACGGAAACATCGACTTCTCTGACGTTGCCAATATGTCTATGGATTTGCGCATGGCTGCCAAGAACTGTCAGATAATTGACGCCAAGGAAAACAGGCGCAGTGTGGCTTTCGGTAAGGCCTTTGTCGACTTTATCGGCACTATGCAGGGGCCGCTTAGCAATCTTAAACTATTAGGACGACTTGATGTGCTCGGTTCTACCGACATGTCTTACATCCTGCGTGATTCGCCTTTGTCTACCGACAACCAGATGGACGAACTTGTTAAGTTTACAAGCTTCAGTGACACTACAGAGGCCGTTGTAACACATCAGCCGCTGTCGGGCTTCAGCATGGATCTCACGATGAATATTGCCCAAGGATCACACGTCATGTGCTACCTTAACGCCGACCATTCTAACTATATCGACCTTATGGGCGGCGGAAGCCTGCGCATGAAGTACGGCTTGACAGGCGACATCGTGTTGACCGGAAAATATACTCTCGACAATGGCGAGATGAAATATTCGTTGCCTATTATTCCTCTTAAGACGTTTACCATTCAGGACGGAAGCAATATTGAGTTTACCGGCGACCCGATGAACCCGAAGCTAAACATAACGGCCACGGAGAGAACAAAGGCAAGTGTGTCTAACGGCGGGGAGCAAGGGCGTACGGTTGAGTTCGACTGCGGCGTGGTTATAACCAAGACCCTTTCGGACATGGGACTTGAGTTTACGCTCGATGCGCCGGAGGATATGTCGCTGCATAACGAGCTGATGGCAATGAGCGTGGAACAGCGCGGCCGACTTGCCGTTACGATGCTTACCACGGGCATGTATATAGCCGACGGAAACACCAGCGGATTCTCCATGAACAACGCGCTAAGTTCGTTCCTGCAGAGCGAGATTAACAATATTACGGGAAGTGCGTTGCGCACGCTCGACCTCAGTTTCGGTATGGACAATGCCACTGACGCCAGCGGAAACACCCACACTGACTATTCGTTCAAGTTTGCTAAGCGTTTCTGGAACAACAGAATGAAGATTGTAGTAGGCGGAAAAGTGTCAACGGGTGCCGACGTGGCTAATCAGAACGAGTCGTTCTTTGACAACGTGACGCTCGAATACCGCCTGAGCAACTCTTCAGACACTTACGTCAAGCTGTTCTATGACAACAATGCTTACGACTGGCTCGAAGGCACCACCCGCGAGTATGGCGTAGGTTTCATCTGGAGAAGAAGCCTGCAGCATTTTAAGGATATATTCAGTTTCAAGAAGAAGGACGCGATTATTCCATTGCGCTCTGATACAATACCTGACAAGAAATGAGACTATCGGTAAAGAATATAATATATGTGGCCAGAAGGTCGTTTCCGTCGTTGCGCGTTTTTGTGCTTCGTGTGTGCCTGTTGGCTGCCGTTTCGGTGTTGCTGTGGTCGTGCTCAACCACCAGCGGCATACCGAAGGGCGACCAGTTGTTCATCGGACTGACAAAGATCGACTATCAGGACTATGAGAAAAGCGACCATTATGAGACAACTCGTGAGGAGGTTGAGGCTTCGTTGGCTACAGCTCCCAACGGCGCCTTGTTCGGCAGTTCGTATTATCGCACGCCGTTTCCTTATGGCTTGTGGATATGGAACGCCTTTTCAGGCTCAAAGAACAAGATAGCACAATGGATGACCAAGACGTTTGGCAAGTCGCCCGTGCTCATGAGTCAGGTAAATCCTCAGCTCCGTGCCTCAGTGGCGCAGTCGGTGCTACGCAATCATGGCTATATGAACGGAACGGTAGAGTATGAGATCGTGGAACAGAAGAATCCAAAGAAGCGCAAGATAGGATACACCGTAAAGTTCGGACCGCTGCTCACGGTGGACACACTTCAGTATGTGGGCTTTCCGGAGATGGCCGACACGCTGTTAGAGAAGACAAAAGATGAGGCCAAAATAAAGAGCGGTTCGCCTTTTGACGCCTCTGCTCTTGACGCAGAGCGCAACCGTATAGCCACTTTGTTCCGCAACAACGGCTATTATTATTATCAGCCGAGTTTCGCCTCTTATCTTGCCGACACAACCATCACGCCCGGCAAGGCCAGCCTGCGCCTGCAGATGGCCGACAATCTGCCGGAACTTGCCAAGCACAAATGGTATATAGGAAAAATCAGAATAGACATCCGCAAGCAGTTTATGGAGGTGCTGAAAGACTCGTTCAGCCATCGCTATTTCACGGTCAGGTTCAACGGCCGCAAGCCGCCGATACGTCCGCGAATAATCTTGAGCGACCTGAAACTGCGTCCGCGCAAGCTTTTCAGATACGATGACTATTTGGAATCTTCAAACAAACTTAGCGGATCGGGGCAGTTCAGTTCGGTTGAGTTTGCGTTTACGCCGCGCGACACCACAGCAACATGCGACACGCTCGACCTTAACCTGTCGTGTACGTTCGGCAAGCCTTATGACTTTTATATAGAAACCAACTACACCAACAAGATAAACGGCCGCACCGGTCCCGAGCTTGTTATCGGTTTCACAAAGCGCAACGCCTTCCGTGGCGGCGAGAAGCTCGACATAAACCTTCACGGCTCTTACGAATGGCAGAAGGGCGGCAACGTCAGCGGCTCGTCGACAGACATGAACTCATACGAGTATGGTGCAGACGCATCAATAGAGTTTCCGCGCCTTATTGTCCCGTTCCTTAAGCATCGCCGCTATTTCACTACGCCTACCACATACGCCAAGATCGGTATGAACGTGATGAAGCGTCCTGATTATTTCAAGATGCACACCTTCTCTGCCGAATGGACCTATAAGTGGCAGCGTTCGGCTACGTGGCGCCATGAGTTCAGTCCGCTGACTCTGCAGTATCAG
Source organism: Prevotella sp. CAG:255 (assembly GCF_000431195.1). Taxonomy (NCBI): domain Bacteria; kingdom Pseudomonadati; phylum Bacteroidota; class Bacteroidia; order Bacteroidales; family Prevotellaceae; genus Prevotella; species Prevotella sp. CAG:255. Next base: position 27,857 of record NZ_HF986806.1, read on the forward strand.
CGCCTTAACTACACCACGGCTAAATTCGACTCCATACTTCAAGAAAATCCGTATTTGCAGACATCAATGCAAAATACATTTATCCCAAAGATGCGCTATATGCTCGCATACAGCAGCACGGTGAAACACCGCAACCCTGTTGTATGGCAGACCACCATCACGGAGTCTGGCAACATCTTGTCGCTTGCTTATATGGCTGCCGGAAACAAATGGGGCGAAGTGGGCAAGCAGCTGTTTAAGAATCCATACGCGCAGTTCCTCAAAATAGAAACCGACTTCAGCAAGATATGGCAGCTGGGGCAGAAGTCGCAGCTTGTGTGGCATATCAGTGCCGGAGTGATTTACACCTACGGCAACAGTCTGGCTGCGCCTTACAGCGAGCAGTTTTATGTGGGAGGAGCCAACAGCATAAGAGCCTTTGCGGTGAGAAGCATAGGTCCGGGAAGCTACACCACCAACGAGTCAAAACTGTCGTATCTCGACCAGACAGGCGACATAAAGCTGCAGCTTAACCTTGAGTATCGCTTTAATCTTTTCGGCAACCTTTACGGAGCAGCCTTTATAGATGCCGGCAATGTGTGGGCCCTGCGTGACGACGGTTATCGCGAGGGCGCCAAGTTCCTGTTTAAGAACGCCTTGAAGGAAATGGCTCTCGGCACGGGAGTAGGTCTGCGCTACGACCTCGACTTCCTCGTGTTGCGTCTCGACTGGGGTGTAGGTCTTCACGTGCCGTTCGATACGGGCAAGAGCGGATTCTATAACATTCCCAAGTTCAGCGACGGCCAGGCCATTCATATCGCCGTCGGCTATCCTTTCTGATGCAGTTTTTTGCTAACGTTATTTGCCGGACACAGTGTTAATGGCTGATTCTGTTGTGTCCGGCTCTGCTTGATTCTCCTGTAGGAAAAGCACAAATCTGCCGATTCTGTAAGGCGTACGGCCCTGTGTTCCTACGCTGCATTTTGGCGTTCTGCATGCTGAAGAGAAACAGCATTGATTTGCTGTGCTGGCTTGTCATAATGTTATGTATGACATGATTTTACTTTCTTTGTGATTTTTGTTGGCGCTCTCATACTACGTTATTTTGAAATTAAAATCGTTCGGACGAAAATATGGGCAAAATACGTGTGCAGTTGCAATGTTCTGTGATATAAGACGTTATGCTTATATCCAAAATAATGTGCATCAATTTTTGTTCCGAAACGACATGAAAAACCTGCATTTTTGCCTAAAAACAGCCTTGTTTTGCGTTGCCAGATGTGCCGTTTTTGAGTAAAAACTCATAGGTTTACCATTAATTAACCTGCCGTTTGACTCTCTTTTGTAAATATGCTTTACCTGTTGGTGCTTAAATCATGCTCCGCTTTTTCTATTTCAGGCTGAATTTGTGATAAAGTCAAAGTGACACAATGCGCTGTTATTTCCTGCGTCTGCTTACAAACAGACTTTGTGGAACACGGCATGATAAGTTACGCCTTGTTTGTTTGCCAATGTTTTTTATGCCGAAAACGCCACGAAAAACGCCGCTTTTCATAAAAAATGAGTATATTTGCATTCTGTTATTTATGAACAATATCCTGACATAACTGTTTAACACGCATTGCCGGGACATAAAGTTAAACCTTAAAATAAAATTACGTACAATATGAAACCTGCATTATTATTGCTGGCAGCCGGAATGGGAAGCCGTTACGGTGGTTTGAAACAGCTCGACGGACTGGGTCCTAACGGCGAGACAATCATGGACTATTCTATTTATGATGCCATAAAGGCCGGATTTGGCAAGATTGTTTTTATTATCCGAAAAGATTTTGAAGACGATTTCCGCGAAAAGATTCTTAGCAAGTACGAAGGCCATGTGCCTGTAGAGCTGTGCTTCCAGAGTCTCGACAGTCTGCCTGAAGGCTTCAGCTGTCCTGAAGGACGTGTAAAGCCGTGGGGTACAAACCATGCCGTTCTTATGGCAAAAGACGTTATCAAGGAGCCGTTCTGCGTGATCAACTGCGACGACTTCTACAACCGCGATGCATTCATGGTTATAGGCAAGTTCTTGTCTGAACTTCCTGAGGGCAGCCGCGGCAATTATGCCATGGTAGGTTTCCGCGTTGGCAACACTCTGTCTGACAACGGAACCGTGGCACGTGGCATCTGCTCAAAGGATGATGCCGGCAATCTGACCACTGTGGTTGAGCGCACTGAGATTATGCGCGTAAACGGTCCTGTATGCTACAAGGACGAGCAGGGCGAATGGGTGGCAGTTGAGGACAACACACCGGTGTCAATGAATATGTGGGGATTCACTCCCGATTATTTCGAGCACAGCGAGGCTTATTTCAAGGAGTTCCTCTCTGATCCGAAAAACATGGAGAACCTCAAGGCCGAGTTCTTTATTCCGCTTATGGTGAATAAGCTGATTAACGACAAGACAGCCACAGTGAAGGTGCTTGACACAACCAGCAAGTGGTTTGGCGTAACTTATTCTGCCGACCGTCAGGCTGTTGTAGACAAGATTCAGAGTCTTGTTGACGAAGGCGTTTATCCCAACAAACTTTTTTAAAACTGAATATTGCCACAAACAGCGGCGTTGAGCCGCTTTTCAATATGTTGCAGTGCAGGGCTCATGTTGTTATGCCCGCGCCTGAAACACATTCCTATTTTGATAAATAATGGACATTAACTTGCTTACAGCTGCGGAGACCGAAAGCCTCCGCAGCCTTATCCTCAGTTCAGACAATATTATTCTTTGCTGCCACCGCAGTCCCGACGGCGATGCTCTTGGCTCGCTGCTCGGCATGGCAGAGTTTTTGCGTCAGCAGGGCAAGGTGCCCGTGGCTGTCGTTCCCGATGCCTATCCCGACTTCTTGCAGTGGTTGCCGGGCACGGAGCGCATCATAAGATACGACAAGCATAAAAGCTTTGTCGACGGACTTTTGGCTTCGGCCGATCTTGTGTTCTGTCTCGACTTCAACACCTTCTCACGTACAGACGACATGGCAGACACGCTGGCAGCCTCGCCTGCAAAGAAGGTTCTCGTTGACCATCACCTTAACCCCGACATCGACACAGAGTTGTGTGTGTCGCATCCTGAGGCATGCAGCACATGCGAACTGGTTTTCCGCCTGATATGGCAGCTCGGCAGTTTCGACATGATGACGCGCAAGTGTGCCGTTCCGCTGTATTGCGGCATGATGACCGACACGGGCGGATTCACATACAACTCAACACGCCCCGAGATATTCTTCATTATAAGCCAGCTGCTTACCAAGGGCATCGATAAAGACAAAATCTACCGCAACGTTTACAACAACTACAGCGAGTGGCGCATGAGGCTCATCGGCTATGTGCTTAACGAGAAAATGGTGGTTATGCAGGAGGAGCGTGCAGCCTATTTCGTTCTGACGCGCGACGACCTTAAGCGCTTTCATTACATCAAGGGCGACGCCGAAGGACTGGTTAACATGCCCCTGCAGATAAAAGGCCTGAGGCTGAGCATATCGCTCAGGCAGGACACCGAGAAGGACAATCTTGTGTGGGTGAGCACACGCTCTGTGGATAACTTTCCGTGCAACAAGCTTGCAGAACAGTATTTCAACGGCGGCGGGCATCTAAACGCTGCAGGCGGACGCCTTGAATGCTCGGTTGAAGAGGCAGAGGCGCTGGTAAGGAAGGCCGTAACCGAATTCAAGTTCTGACATACGGCTTTTTTATCTGTCAAAAGGCAATATCCGCGTTAATTTGCCGAATATCAGTTAAAGTAGCATAATTATAAATTGCGATGTGGCGTAATTAGTGTATTTTTTGTAATTTTGCCAGTCGTACTTACATATTATAAAAAATAGAATGAGAAATTTAGCTTTGGCTTTCATAGCCTTTATCGCAGCCGTAACGGTTATAAGCTGTGATGATACAGAGACTTATGCAGAGCAGAAAGATAAGGAGCGTGCTGCAATTAGTAGATTTATTGCAGATTCGGCCATAACTGTCATAACAGAGTCGCAGTTTAAGGAGCAGGGATACAAGACCGATGTGAGCAAGAATGAGTTTGTGCTGATGCAGAACTCAGGAGTTTACATGCAGATTGTCAGAGAGGGATGCGGTGAGAAGATAAAGGAAGGCGAGACTACAACCGTGCTTTGCCGCTTCACCGAATATAACATTCTTACCGACTCTTTGCAGCTGACAAACGACATCCTCAGTTTTTCTTCTATTGTTGACAAGATGACCGTAACAAACAGCAGCGGATCGTTTACAGCGTCGTTTATCGACGGACAGAGCGTCATGGCCATGTTCTATGGCACAACGTCAGTTCCGTCAGGCTGGCTTGTTCCGTTGACTTATATAAAGGTTGGACGTCCTGAAAATGCAGGAGACGAGATAGCCAAGGTTAATCTTATAGTTCCGCACACACAGGGACATGCCTATGCTTCTTCGGGCGTTTATCCTTGCTATTACACGATAACTTACGAAAGGGGAAGATAAATAATGACACTTATTAAATCAATTTCAGGCATTCGCGGCACCATCGGCGGACATACGGGCGACACGCTCAATCCGCTTGACATCGTAAAGTTCGTAACCGCTTATGCCACATATATCCGCCGCAGCGGCAAGTCGTCAAGCGGCAAGATCGTAGTAGGACGCGATGCCCGTATATCAGGCGAAATGGTCAGAAGCGTTGTTTGCGGCACGTTGATGGGCGTTGGCTATGATGTAATCGACATCGGTCTTGCCACAACGCCTACCACAGAGCTTGCTGTGCGCATGTCGGGTGCCGACGGCGGTATAATCATTACGGCAAGCCATAACCCGCGTCAGTGGAATGCCCTTAAGTTGCTCAACTGCGAGGGCGAGTTTCTCGACAAGGCTGCCGGCAACGAAGTGCTTGACATTGCAGAAAAGGAAGACTTTGAGTATGCCGATGTAGACACTCTCGGCCATTATATAAAAGACGACTCGTTCAACCGCCGCCACATAGACTCTGTGCTGGCTCTCAGCCTTGTAGATGTTGAGGCTGTAAAGAAGGCACATTTCCGCGTATGTGTTGATGCTATCAACAGCGTGGGAGGCATCATCCTGCCCGAACTGCTTGAGGCATTGGGCGTTGATTACGAAATACTTAATGGCGAACCTACTGGCGATTTTGCCCATAATCCGGAACCGTTGGAGAAGAATCTCGGCGGTATAATGGAGCGTCTGCGCAGCGGCGAGTTCAGTCTTGGTATTGTTGTCGATCCTGATGTAGACCGTCTTGCGTTTATCTGTGAGGACGGACGTATGTTCGGCGAGGAATATACGCTTGTCAGCGTTGCCGACTATGTGCTCAGCCATACACCGGGCAACACGGTAAGCAACCTCAGCAGTACACGTGCCCTGCGCGATGTAACCGAGAAACACGGCGGTTGCTACACTGCATCAGCCGTAGGTGAGGTAAACGTTACAACCAAGATGAAAGAGGTTGGTGCCGTTATCGGCGGCGAAGGCAACGGCGGAGTTATTTATCCCGAGAGCCATTATGGCCGTGACGCACTTGTAGGCATTGCCCTTTTCCTGTCGTCTTTGGCTCATAAGGGTTGCAAGGTAAGCGAGCTTCGCGCAACATTCCCTGATTATTATATAGCCAAAAACCGCATAGACCTTACTCCTTCAACCGATGTTGACGCAATACTCGAGAAGGTTAAGCAGATGTACAGCAACGAGCAGGTAAACGATGTTGACGGCGTTAAGATTGATTTCCCCGACAAGTGGGTGCATCTGCGCAAGTCTAACACTGAACCGATTATCCGTGTCTATAGCGAGGCTTCATCAATGGAGGAGGCTGACGCACTGGGCAAGAAGATAATGCAGGTGGTTTACGACATGCAGAAATAATATAGAATTGATTATAATCTTTGTTATGCATCCGGGGCTGTGGCTCCGGATGTATTTTTATAAGCTAAAATATCTGAGGCTGATCTTACTTCTATACAAAAAATAACGGACAACAGCGTTAGATGTATCTTTCCGGCTGTTGTCCGTCTGCATTTTATGAATGTTAGAAAGTAAGTGTAAAATCAGATGCCCATAAGCGGCAGAATTGACGGCGTAAGCAGTGAGGTCAGGATGCCGTTGATCGTAAGTCCAAGACTTGCGTAGGCTCCGTGCACCTTGCTCACGTCCATTGATGTTGCCGTACCCATGGCGTGTGCCGCCGTTCCCATAGACAGACCTTGTGCCACAGGGCTGTTTACGCGTGCAAATCCCATTGTCTTATAGCCCGCCACCGCACACAGCAGACCTACGCACACTACTACGGCTGCCGTAAGCGACGGTATGCCGCCGATGCTCTTCGTTACTTCCATTGCGATAGGCGTGGTTACAGATTTTGGTGCGAGCGACATTATCACCGGCTTCGATGCACCGAGCGCTTTAGCTATAAGCACTACCGATATAATGCCTGCCAGACAGCCTGCAAGCTCTGACATGAGTATCGGCAGAAACTGTTTCTTTATCGTTTCAAGCTGCTGATACAGCGGTACGCCAAGCGCCACGACGGCAGGCTGAAGCCAGAATTCTATCATGTGTCCGCTCGTGTTGTATGTTTCGTATTTTACGCCTGATATCTTCAGAAAGGCTATCAGCACGCAGATGCTCACCAGAATGGGGTGCATTATTGTCCAATGAGTCCATTTGCGGAGCAGCTTTCCGAAGAAATAGCTGCCGAACGTGAGGGCGATAAGAAAAAATTCGTTTGACAGATAGCTCATTGGTCGCCTCCTTTCCTGTTTACGGCTTTTCCATAAATCTGATGAACCCATCCCGTTACGGCCAGTACAATTACCGTGGATATGGCCGTTGAGATTACTATTGGCCAGAATTCAGCCTTAATAATGTCGAAATAGAGCATAATGGCAACGCCGGGCGGAACAAAGAAAAATCCGATGTTTGCTACAAGAAAGTCTGATATGGTCTTTACCCATTCCAGACGTATTATCTTCAGCTTCAGCAGAAGAGTAAGAATTAGCATGCCCAGGATGCTCGACGGCAAAGGTATGCCCGTGAGCCATATTATCAGCTCACCCAATGCGAGACAGCCAAACAATATGGCCAATTGTCTAATCATCATAACCTTTAAAACAAATAATCTTTTTACCTAACGGGGTGCAAAGGTATATCGTTTTTAACTGATATACAAATTTGTTAACACTTTTGTTCCTTCATTTTTTATGCTGCTTACAGTTTGTCGTATATTTGCTTGATCTGATTGCATGTTTTGATTTAATCTCAGTTTCCATATTTGCAGTATCAGTTATGGTCATTTCTTGTTGATTTGTTTGCTTATGCTGCAGTGGCTGGGTTCCTGTGTGCGGGGAGACTGTTGCGGCTGCTGACTTATTAGAACTTTAGCGTGTTTTTGATATAGATAAAATTTGCAATCGCTTTTCTGATGTTGTATTTTTGCGGCAAGGATAACAAATAATTTCTTATATCATGAATAATACATTTAAAGTAAGTTTGTTCAAGAACTTCCTTAACAGGGAGACTATTGCTAATTGTGAGTTGGACGAATTGGTGGTTATGATCCGGCAAGGACGCTATGCCGATGCTTTGTCAGACTATCGCTGTTACAGTCCGTTGCTGTCTTCCGGCAAGCCTGTCTCATGTTCCCGGCGCGATGTAATGACAGCTGACAATCGCATTCCGCGCCTTTGTTTCTCTTCCGTATATAAGCGCCGCAACGGCAAAAGAATTGTAGTTGGACGCAACGGACTGCTTTTCATCGAGATAGCAGGGCTAAAGAGCTTTGATGAGGCTGTGCGCATACGGCGTGTTGCATCGTGCCAGCCATACACAATGTTGGCTTTTATCGGTGCGAATGGATTATCTGTCATTGTGGTTTGTTCTATTTCGCAGGCTGACGGCACAGTTCCATGCGATACGGAGGCCTGGCGCAGGTTAATGTCAAAGGGGTACAGACTTCTGCATTATATATATTCGTCACAGCTAAAGACCGAAATATCTATGCAGACAGGCACTGCCGAGGCTATGTGTCTTATGAGTGCCGATGCCGGCATTTATTACAATCGTGAGGCTTTGACATTGATCGTGTGTGAGAATGATGTGTATGACACTTTTAATGTATGCCGTTCGCACGATTTTGAAGCCGATGAGTCGCCTCTTCCGGGCAAATCGTCTTCAGAGGCTTATCGCTATATCTTTTATTGCTGTTGGAACCATGTGCTTGATTCAGAACTTAATCAAGACGACCCTTATTATGCTGAACGCGCCATACAGAAGCTGGCATACCTGTGCCGTAAGTCAGGTTTGCCGCAACAGATGTGTGTTGACCGCACAATGAACCTTGGCACTATTAATGTAGAACGCGGCCTGGTTGAGTTGTTTTTTGCGCAGGCATATCGTCAGGCAGAAGATAATCCTAATCCGTTGAGGTATGTCGAGGCTCCCCGGCTTCAGGCCATAAAGCTTGATAATTTTTTCAGTACACGTTATGTTATGCGCCGCAATGTGCTTACGGGTGTGGTGCAGTATAAGCACATCGGGGCTTGCGATGCCGATTACAGGCCGGTTACGCAGGAAGTTATCAACACCATAGCCGTGAAGGCTCAGCGCGAGGGCATCAGGGTGTGGGCCCGCGACATCAAGGAACGCGTGAATTCTACGCTCGTTTCAGATTTTGATCCGTTGAACCATTGGCTTGACTCATTGCCCGAATGGGACGGACGCGACCGCATAAAAGCCTTTGCGCAGCGTGTTCCTACCGACAATTCCCGTTGGCCGGAATACTTCAGCGTATGGATGCGCTCAATGGTTGCTCACTGGATGGGGCTGGATGTCATGCACGGCAACGACCTTGTTCCACTGCTCATTGGCAGTCAGGGCTGTGGCAAGTCGTCGTTTGCCAAGATTATATTGCCGCCAGAGCTCCGCGCCTATTACAACGACCGTATCGACTTCCGCAACGACAATACGCTGATGCGTGGCCTGTCATCCTTTGCCCTTATCAACATCGATGAGTTCGACCGCTATTCGGCCAGTAGACAGCCGCTGATTAAATACATCATTTCAAAGAGTGAAGTAACAGCCGTGAAGGCATATCGCAGCAATTTTTCAACTGAACGCCGTTATGCAAGCTTCATTGCCACAACCAACAGCAGGCATCCTTTGACCGACCTTACCGGTAGCCGAAGGTTTGCGTGCGTGGCAGTTACGGGCAACATTGATTTCACTTCGGCTGTTGATTATCAGCAGCTTTATGCCCAGATTATAAGCGAAATACGTGGCGGCGCCTTGTGTTATCTCAATGCGGCAGCTACTGAACGCCTGATGGACGACAACATGAGCTTCATGCGTGTTTCTGATTTTGGTTCGGCCGTAGCTCGTCTCTTCCGCATTCCTGAAGCCGATGGGGCAGGGCATGAGATGTCTGTTGACGACATTGTGTCCGTAGTCTGCCGTGCCTATCCGCGTCTGCCGGTGTCAGGGTTGTCTGATAAAAGTGTAGGCATAACATTGAAGCGGCTAGGTTTCAACAGGCGCCACACGCGCACCGGGGTGCGTTATATCGTGGAGCAAATAGAAAAATAATTTTTCTTTAGAAACTCATCACTCGTCACATTCTGCTCTAAGATGCTTGCTGTCAGGTGGTTATAGTGTGATGAGTTGAAAAGTCAACTCATCACACTATCTGTTTTTCAGCTTTTTCAGGCTTTTATTGATGTTTTCATAATGCAGAATTCAGATAAAAAACTGTTTCTGGATATAATTAATCCTGTTTTTGGTTGACCAAATATGCATGTGTGATGAGTTGAAATGTCAACTCGTCACACTGTAAGTTGTTGTAGATAAATAAGTTATGCCCAATTGTGACGAGTGATGAGTTTTTAAAGAAAAACATTTTTATTATATGCGTTGGCAATATGATAAGTGCCCTTTCGTAATGTAAAAGGCCACCTTTCGCATTCTAAAAACTATGCTTTTGCAATACGGAATGATACGTATCAGGATGTTTGATAGTCAATAATTTATGATGAAAAAAACGCCTGTCTTTTCCGTTTTGGAAAGACAGGCGCTGCTTTTACTATATCCACATTCTATGATGTGAAAATCCCCATTATTATTTAACTAAAACTTTTTTTACCAAGTTTCCTACTTTTACAATATATATACCATTGTTCAGGTTGAAGGTACAGTTGCCGTCAACATTGCTTTCTGCCACTTTTACGCCTGAAACATTGTAGATAGCAACCGGCTTATTAGCAGCGCTGACATTGATGTAGCCTTTACCTGCAGTTATGCCTTCTTGCATATCGTTCATCTGGTATATGTTAGTGCTTACCGGTCCTGTAAGTGTCATGCTGATGCCTGTGTATGCTTCGTCTACTCTTATATAGTGCTTGCCCGGAGTAGTGACAGTGGTTTTCCAAGTGCATAGCATATTGTAATCCTCGTCGAATGAGTTTTGGAATTCCATTACAACACCATTAGTTCCGTTGAGTGCATCTTCTTCGTTGGCAAACCATACAGGGTTGGTCATAAACGGAGCGTTGGTTGTAACAGTAACTTCTCCTTCTTCAAGTGGAACGACATACCATAACGGTTTTGTTGCCTCAACTTCCGGTAGTTCTACAGCCTCTCCGTCTTTAAGCTCGATAGCCGTATTGACAGATTCGCCTTCCTTGAATTCTCTTTCGGTGAAGTACACACTGTTGCCTTTTGACGCTGTTGTTATCTTGACATTTACAAGGAATATGTCGCCTGCTGCAGCCGAAAGATCTACATGGTAAATAGTAGAACCGTCGGTATCTGGTCCTGATATTGCTACTGGCTCACCGTCCTTGCCTTTGCAGTAATAAATTTCGTCATAGCCCATATCATTGTAAGGCTTGTTGCTTTCGATAGTCAGAACGCCGTCTTCCTTCATTGTGTATTGCAGCCATAGATTTCTTGGTATTTCGTCTCCGAATGTGTATGTGTTGCCGTCTACTATTATCGGGTTAGTGCGTCCTTCTCCGAGATCATAATCTTTTTCCTCTATGGTGAACTTCTGTCCGTCCAAGGCTCCGTCTATCTTAATGAGATATGTTGTTCCCTCAAGAATTTCAAGTACGTATGCCATATTTTCGTCTCTAGTAGTAGAATAAGAACCATCGTATGGGCCGGTGCCCTTCGGGAATGAAACGAACATATTAGACGGTCCGCTGAAATACAGTTTGCCGGTTATTGTGGCTGTATACTTATAATACTTGATGTATCCGTTCTTGTTTTCAACAGTGTTTTCACCTTTCACGGCTGTTAGAGGATCGGTGATGATGTCTCCCTGCATTATGTCCTCCATTGAAACTTTGAATGTGATAGGCTCTGTCTCGCTTGAAGTCCATTTGATGATATAGCGCTGGCCCTGCTCGCCTCCGCTGACCTGTGTGTATACGGCATTATTGCCGGAAATGCTGTTATAACTGTTCCCACTAGGATAAATTTCAACCTTAGTGTATCCGCTTTGTATTTCAGAAACAGCCTTCACATCAAGAATTTTGTTCGACTGTGCCGGAATATCTACCGCATAGAATGTTGTCTTGTTAGACGCCTCTGTTGTGATTTCTGATGGAGTTTCACTGATTACAATCGGGTTCGACTCTTTGTCTCCTGCCTTATAGTCTTCGCATGCAAAAGTCATGGTCTGCTCTTCAGCCGTAGCCTCAGTTTTGTTTACACATACGAAATATATAGTGTTTGGCTCCTGCATTTCCCAGCGTGTGTTGAAGCTGCCTTCTTCTGATGTGGCCAAAGTATATCCGGCTTCAATAAGACTCTTGTCTTCCGGGAAAATCTTAACTTGTCCTCCAGGAAGTTCGCTTGTGCTGCTGACAACTCCATATCCGGTTCTTTCGTTTGAGTATATGTAGTAATAAGTACCGGCTGCTGCAGGAACAGTGTTGTCGCCTTCTTTCAGCCGGAACGGCATGTAGAGTGAGCCGCGCTCAGCGTCTTCAAATGTTACGTCAAGTATGAAAGGAGAATAGTTGTCGAATCTTATCAGATATGTCTTTCCTTCTTCTACCGGCATCTTGCATTGATGTTGTGTACCGCGGTCGATGGCGAATGTCGGATCGAATTTGAGACCAATAGAACCTTCAACAGTAATTCCCATTACGGCTGTAGACGAGGTCATGACAAGCAGACCTTCCTTGTCTGCCGTGTAAGTGGCATAGAAAACTTGATCAGAAAATACATACTGGTTTCCCATGTAATACTTGTTTTCGGGTGAGATAGGCATAGGGTCATCCTCGGTATGACCTTTGCCTAAATCCGGTAAAGGAGTCGTTTTCAGGTCGAATGTTGCCTTGTTGCCGCTATACACTGGCATTTGAAAGTAAATTGTGCTGCCTGCCTCCAACGGATAATTTTGTATGGTAAATTGTTCGCCTTGAGCAGGCTTTACGTTAACCCGTTCGGTGCCATCGAGTTCAAATGCCGTTAATTGCTGGATGCTGGTTGCCTCAATCGTAAGTATACTGTTCTCTTCAGCTGTGTATTTCCAGTAGACATCCACTTCATCTTTTGTGTCAGGCGTGTATTCGTTATAACCGACACGCAGGTTTATCGCTGTTTCGGGCGAGTCTTGTGCGATGGCAAAGCCTGACATTGCTGCTAGCAATATTGTTGTGAATAAATGCTTTTTCATAAACAGAAGGTTTTAAGTGTTAAACAAGAATTGCAGCATGGGTTATTGTCTGCCGTTTCGATGGGATAAATCACCCCGGGCAATATCCCATGCTGCAAATATTATATGTATGGCGTCTGGAAATGTTTTTATCTTATTACATATTTCTTGCCGCCCTTGATGTATATGCCTTTTGTGAGGCCTTTAAGGCTGCCGTCGGTGCGCACTAAGCGTCCGTCTATGGTATATATGTCGTTGTCGTTCTTTGCTTCATCAGAATTTATTGTCTGCTTGATTCCTGATGCAACACCTTCTTCGACAGTTACATTGGCTATCTGTAAATAAGACATACCATTTACAGGATACGGGCTTACGAGGTGTATACCTATACAGCGCGCTCCGTCTGTTCCTGCCGGAACGTTAAACTCATACTCAGAGTAAATCCAGTTGTCGCCTGATTCATTCAACTGCGGCTTGAACGTAAATTCATCAAACATAGCATGTTCTGTGTAAACGTTGTTGCTGCCCAAAGTGAACTGCAGTTTCTCTTCGGCTGTACAGCGTATCTTCACTCTGATCTTGTAGCTCTTTGCGGCATTAAACTCGAGCGGAGGACTTATCAGCCATTCGTCGGCGTCATTTCCGTAGTTTTCGATACCGGGGTTAACAATGTATTCAGCGCATGGTGTAGTATCGTCAAACTGCAGCGGACCCCATTCAGATGTATATGTCCAGCTGTATGCGTCTTTATTGGCATCATAAGCCATCCACTGATTTTCAAAATATGTCATGTTCGAAAAGTCTTGTGACATCGGCAGAGTCATTGCCTTGCCGAGTACATAGGCTTCTGGCATGTTTGCAGCTGTCTCACCATATTCGTTGCATGCATAGATGACGTATGTGTAGCGTCCGATACGTGTCATCTGGTCGTCTGTGAACGTGGTTTCTTTCAGGTTTTCAACAACAGTCTTGTTGTCCGGCTGGCGCACAATCTTATATGTCAGTCCGTCTGGAGAGAAATATCCTCCGTTAAAGCCTTGTGTAGGTGCGTCCCATGACAGCTTGGCTGAAGCACATCCTTCGCCTACGACAAATTTCATGTTAGACACCTGTCCCGGCATGTCGTTGCCTACAAATACCGTTGCGCGGGCCTTGCCGCCGTTTCCGGCCTTGTTTACGGCGTAAATAACGTATGCGTAGTCGCCGTCAGCATCAATACTAGTGTCGTCATAAGACGTTGCATTAGCTTCCAGAGTTGCAATCTTTTCTCCGTTACGCTCTATCACATAACCTGTAACGGCATCAGCCAATGTCTCGCCGCCGAAAGAAGTTGTAGGAGCTTTCCATGTCATGTGTGCTGTCCTTGCACCTTTTTCTCCTGGTGTAACTGTGAATTCTGCGGGTTCTGCAGGAGCGTTGTCTCCGCCTTCAGCAAACGGGATATAGAGAGCCATGAATGATGAATTGATACCAATCTGTCCGAGATTCTTCATTGTTACATTTTCAGATGTCAGGTCGATGCACAGCATATATGTCTGTATACCCTGATCATAATCATATGAGCATGCTGCCCAATACAGAAGACCTGTAGAATGGTCGAATTCCATTGTCTGATTCTGTGACAATCCTCCGAAACCTGTCTGCAATATTCTTGTTACCGAACCGTCATTTTTGTTCACCTTATACAGCACGCCGTCATTGGCGCCTACGCCATATAATGTTCCGTCCATGTCGGCAGCAATTACGCCAAGAGTTTTTTGCAGCGTTGTAACCTTTGTAAGCATACCGTCTTTAAGGTTGACGCTATACAGGGCAGATTCTCCCTGGAAGAAACCTATTGCGTACATTGTCTTAGAACTGTAGTCATAGGTCATGTCCTGTGTCTTGAAGTTAGTGCCTTGTGCGGCAAGTCCTTCCGAACCCAGCACGGTGTAACGGCCCGTCGTTATATTGTATGATATGAAATCGCCGTTCTGAGGCCCAATAAATGAGTCATAGACATACTCGTATGCATAGAAGACGTCGTCTACGGCAGCTCCCGAATATATGCTCTTCATGTTTCCATAAGGATATATTACGTCAGCTTTTGAAAGATCATTGAGGTTTAATGAACAAAAGCCGTAAGCACCTGCCAGAGCTCCGTTGTAGTTAAAGTATCCATACATTTTCCTGTTTACGGTTGATGCTGAGCCGCTGTCTGCAGCATACGCAGATGTGTTGGCGCAAATAATAGCCAAAACTGCAAGCATGGAGAATAAAATTTTCTTCATAATGGTACTTTTTAAATGTTAATAATTAGGGTCTTGCTAAAATAACTTTTTTAATTAACTCACCGCATTTTACAATGTACATGCCACATCCAGGAGTGCATGTTATATGCCTTTGGGCTGATTTCTGTATAATGCGGCCGTCAGCTGAGAGTATGAGTACATCAGACTTTTGCGGATTGTCAATATTTATTGTTCCGCCGGTTGCGCTGATGCGTGCCAGTTCTTGTCCTGCTTCGTGTGATTCAATGCCTGTTGCATCGCTCTTGAAGTCGAAAGTTATCACACCGTTGTTTTCTCTTATGTTTGTTATCGGACAGTTTACCGCGTCAGATGTAGTCTGCCATTTTGCAGAAGGCATTGACGTATCAGTAAACTGTGTGTTGTTGCTTGTTCCGGGGAACGGGTCGCCGGCCTCGGTGCCGTCAGAGGCATGTCCGTCTGCAGGGATAAGAGAAACATGCTCATAGCCTGACGATGAGGTGTTGACACGGTTGGTATTCCAAAGAGAAGGAACATAATGTATTTGCGAAATAATCAGTCCGTGACCGTCGAGAGCCTTGTCCCAGCCTGTCTGCTGGCGGTTCTCCAAGGTGAAGTATTCATTGTTGTCTGTTCCGCATACAATGAAGTATGCCTCATTTGATTCAGACAACGGGTTTAATGTCAGGTCCTTGGCAGGTTCGCTAAGCACTACAGGTTCGAGCCAGCCTACAGTATATTTGTCCATTGCTGTGTATCCGGCAGGAGTCTTGCTGTCGTCATTATAAAGTCCGTTGCACATCACGTCCCATGTAAGCATGCCTTGCATTCCTGAATATGCAGCGTCGTATATGTCAGGCAGTCCGAGGATGTGGCTGAACTCATGGCAGAATGTGCCGATACCGTCGAGAGTTGTTCCTTCATGGCCTCTCAGCTCACATGAACATGCTGCCTGGCCTAAATACAGTCCGTCGTACATGTTCCAGCTTTCGTAGGTCAGGTCTACGGCCTGTGGCCATACAGTCTCTTCGCTGCCGCCCTGCGACTGTCCGTAGCCGGCATACACCACGAAGATAAAATCAACATATCCGTCGCCGTTGTAGTCGTATTTAGAAAAGTCGACGTCTGTGTTTGCGTCTGCCATGCTGCATGCATCTATCATCAGTTCTGCTGCTCTCTCGTCATAGCCGTAATATGCCATTTCGTGAGGAAGGTCAACTGGGCCGACAATGTCAAATGTAGGAACAAATTTTCCGGCAGACTGCGCGGTGAAATAGCTCTTTATGCTTCCTGAAGCATACGGGCCTGAATAGTCTTCATCGTTTGCCATGCTGTTATATATGTCATGGATGTTGTCAGTAGAAAACTTCTGGTCCTTAAACTGGGCTAAGATTATAAGTCCGCGGATATTGCCTATTGTTGGGAATACAGGCTCTATGACGCTTGGCGAGCTTTGACTTTTTACTCTTTGTGCCTTAGAGGCTATCTCCTGGCGCTTGTCCCTATAGGCTACGGCAAGCTTTTGCTTGATAGCCTGCTGGTCTAATGTCTTTATAAACTGGAGTTCTTTAGCGTTGCGGCTTGTTGCGTTGTGTGCCACCATTCCTGTCGGCACTACCTTGTTGTCAACAATTTCTGCATATCTAAGACTTCCGTTTGCATCGGGTAGAAGGATGAATCCGTCTTCACTTACATAATGGTGCATGTATTCGTCACCATTCAAATACACTGTTACCTTAGTTCCGTCTGCCTGGGTGTATGATATTTTGTTTGGCCAGGCAGGAGCAGCGTATGTGCCGTTTAAACAAATCAGGCAAGCTGCAATGGTAATAAAAACGTTAAGGATTCTCATAATATTGTAGGTGTTAAGTTTATCAGAATAATAGATTTATTAAATTTTTACGTCTGCTAAATTATATTTTTTATTACAGATTATACAAATAAAAGCATCCAAATTCTTCACATTTCACGAAATATTAAAAAAAAACTTGCATTTTACGATTTTGTCTATATTTTTCTCTTATATTTTGTTTAAATTTGCAATGGAAGACGGTTAATAGCCTGTCGATTAAAATTTATTAAAAGCCTAATACGATATGTTTAAACACATTATTTTCATAATATTTCTATTTGTATGTCCTGTATGTCATTCTTATGCGTCGATGCCTGCAAACACAAAATCAGGCATGACAAAAATAATAGCCGACGGCTTGTATAAGGATGGCAATTATCCTTTGGCCCTTACATATTATATAAAAGGTATGGAAATAGCTGAAAAGGAAGACGACAAGCGCACATACATGGCATGCATAGGTAATATTGCCAATATTTATGAAGCTTTTGGCGATTATGAGGCAAACCTCTTCTATCTGCTGAAAGGATACAAGATGTCGAAAAAACTTAATGACGAAGAGCTGATAGGCAAATACCTTACTAATATAGTGCCTGCATATTGTCATCTGGGGAATATTAAAAAGGCAAAGGAATATTATGATATAGCCAAGAAGATGCAGGTAAGCAAGAACGCAACACAATGGGAGTATTTCCTAATATATAATTCTGCCCGAATAAAGCAGGCTGAACGTAAGTATGACGAAGCTGTGAAGGATCATCTAAGGGCTGCCGCATACGCAGAGAAAAATGAGCTGGACGACATCTTTATATTATATCAGGAGTCTGAGATAGGAAATATTCTCGTCAAAAAGCATGATTACGGCAATGCTATAAAATATGGAACGAAATGCCGGGATATGTCTGTTGAAATTGATAATGCCGAGATGGAAATCAATGCGTACAAGATTCTTTACGAGGCGTATGCCGGAAATGGCGATAGCGATTCTGCCAGAAAATACAGAGTGTTGTATCTTGAGACTTATGACTCGGTGTTTAGTGCAAAGGGCATGAACCAGGCAAGGGGAAAGCTGCAGGAGTATGAGTCGCGTAAAAGTACGGAGGAGATAAGTTCGCTGACCTCGATTATCAATATTTACACCTTGGCTGTTATCTTGATTTCTATTTTGTTGATAATCACGATTGTGCTGGCAGTGGTGGTTATACGCAAAAACCGCAATTTAAGAAATGCACAGCGCCTGCTTATCAACAAGAACAACGACTTGATAAAATCAGACAGAAGCAAGGTGGCTATTGTGCCGTCTTACAATGAAGGCGATGAGGCCGGCGACGACGAGTTTGACGGAAATGCCGGTGGGGTTGACATGACGCAGGAACAGGCAGACGCACTTCTTGCGAAAATAAATGAGATTATAAATACGCCCGAAATAATTTCTGATCCTGACCTCAGTCTGAAGATTATAGCCGACATGGCAAAGTCGAATACAAAGTATGTTTCGTTTGTCATCAACAAGACATACAATAAAAACTTCAGAACATACATTAACGAGAAACGTATAATGGAGGCATGCAGAATGCTTTCGGATAATGAGCATTATGGCAATATGACCATTCAGGCTATTTATGAGGAGGTGGGATATACCAATGCGACAAGCTTTAACCGCACGTTTAAGAAAATTAACGGCATGACTCCAGCCATGTATAAAAAGCTGGCGACTAAAGAGAAGTAAATATACGGAAGCTACAAGAAGGTAAATTTTTTATGTCATGTGCATGGCCGGACGATATTCTTGCATGTGAATGATGCGTTGGCTGTATGGCAAGGCTTATTTTATGTAGGCTTAACAGGTGCTGCGATTTGTAAAGTCATAGTCTACGGACTGGCTTACGGTTGCGGAGCATACTGATTTCTCATAAAAAAACAATTAGTTTTTGATGAAAAACTCGGCCGTTTTCGCTTCAAAAGTGGCCGAGTTACGACATGAAAACAATAGGTTAATGATTTGAAACTAATACGCATTGTTTTGCTTATTGTTTTTACAGGATAGACGTTCGATATGAACGCTTGTTAATAATAAATGTATGTTTTGCTTTCGATTTTTCTGGGTTGTAAAATAAAATTATTTGATATTCAGCTTGAATATTAAGATATTGTTGTGCCGGATATCACGTTTATGGCATTTTAGCGTAGTCTTGTTTTTGTCAGTGATGCATTTTTTAGAATAAAACTTTAAAACAACATGAAATGTCTCAGTGGGATAAGCTGTTGTGCGGCTTATATATTTTATATATAAAATCAGGTTTTTCTTTGCATTTTTAAATTTATATTTTTACTTTTGCCAATAATTAGTATGTTCA
Organism: Prevotella sp. CAG:255; assembly: GCF_000431195.1. NCBI lineage: Bacteria > Pseudomonadati > Bacteroidota > Bacteroidia > Bacteroidales > Prevotellaceae > Prevotella > Prevotella sp. CAG:255. The sequence goes on from NZ_HF986806.1 coordinate 46,973, forward strand.
AAAGAGAATAATAATCTAATCTATGATCACATTTGTTTTAAGTTTGGTTGCCCTTGTGGTGGGCTATTTCATTTATGGACGCATCGTAGAGCGCGTGTTTGCTCCCGACGACCGTCCTACACCGGCTGTAAGTATGGCCGACGGCGTAGACTATGTAGTATTGCCGGGATGGAAAATCTTTATGATTCAGTTTCTTAACATTGCCGGCACAGGACCTATTTTCGGTGCCATCATGGGTGCCAAGTTTGGCCCTTCGGCCTATCTGTGGATAGTTTTCGGCTGTATCTTTGCTGGTGCGGTTCACGATTATCTCAGCGGAATGTTGTCGCAGCGTCATGGCGGTGCAGGTCTGCCGGAGCTTGTAGGCTGTTATCTCGGCAAGTCAACTAAGAAGGTCATGCTGGTGTTCTCTGTTTTTATGCTTATAATGGTCGGTGCCGTGTTTGTATATAGTCCGGCATTGATATTAGGTACAATATGCGGCGACTCAGTTACATGGGTTTATGTATGGTGTCTGATAATTTTTGCATATTATTTTCTTGCCACGATGCTTCCTGTTGATAAGATTATCGGCAAGATTTATCCGCTTTTTGCCATTGCCATGCTGTTTATGGCTGTTGCGCTCATGGTGGTGCTGTTTGTCAAATGGCCGCAGCTACCTGAGCTTACCGACGGACTTGGCAATCTGTCGCCTAAATCGGGCCCGATATTCCCATGTCTTTTTATAACCATTGCCTGTGGTGCCATCAGCGGCTTCCATGCCACTCAGAGTCCGCTTATGGCACGTTGTATGGCGAATGAGAAGCAGGGACGTCCGCTGTTTTACGGTGCGATGATAACCGAGGGCATCGTTGCGCTTATATGGGCAACAATATCTTCTTATTTCTTTTATGGCGGAGCCGCACAGGAGCTTGGCGTTCCTCTTACGCTTCAGGCACCTGAGGTGGTAACCACCGTGTCTTCGGGATGGCTCGGCATGTTTGGCGGTGCATTGGCTATACTTGGCGTTGTGGCTGCTCCTATAACGAGCGGCGACACGGCATTGCGCAGTGCCAGACTGATTATTGCGGAGTTTCTTAACTTTGAGCAGCACACCATACGCCACCGCATTTATATATGCATACCTCTGTTCTTGGTCACGCTGGGCTTCTTGTGGTTTAACATTGCCGATGAAGACGGCTTCAACGTTATATGGGGATGGTTCGGATGGGCCAATCAGACGCTTGCCGTGTTTACGCTTTGGGCGCTTACGGTGTATCTTGCGCGTAAGTCAAAGCCGTATATCATAACGCTTATCCCGGCTATGTTTATGACGGCCGTGTGTGTGGCATTCCTTCTTGTTTCTAAAAATTCGTTTGCACTCAGCAATGTTGCCGGCTATATAGCTGCCGTCATAGTGCTGCTGCTGTCGGGAGTGCTGTTTGCGTTCTGGCACAAGAAATATTGCCGGATAAGCACAGACAACGATTAATTTTTTGTGATAATATGTCGTAAGCCCGCGTCCGGGCTACAAGCCATGACCTCATTGAGCAGGTCATGGCTTTTTGTTTATGATGAAAAGCACAAACCGACGGACTGATATCGATTATCTGTCCGCCGGTTTGTGCTTAAGTTTATTGAATTGTGCTTTGAAGAGAGTATGTCGTTATAAAACGTATTATCCGAAAAAGCCTACAACGTATTTTGTTATAAAGTATCCGCCACCTACGAGCCATACGTAAAGCATGCCGGCAAGGAGGAACGGCTTGGCTCCGGCCTGTTTAAACTTCTGTATGTTTGTGTCTGTTCCGAGAGCAGTCATTGCCATGGTCAGCAGGAAGGTGTCGATGTATTCAATGACGCCGTTCAGCGGTATGTCCTTAACTGTCGATGCATCGAAAAGATACTGCAGGAGGGAGTTTACACAGATTATGCCGATGAAGCCGAAGGCAAACCAGGGTATTGTGATTTTGCTCTTTTCCTTATGTCCGTCGGCTGTGGCCTTCTTGCGTCCGGCAAGCGCGAAGCTCATTATGACGAGCACCGGGGCAAGCATCATTACGCGTATCATCTTTGTGATAGTTGCAGTGCCGGCTATGCCCAGGCTGTCTGTTGGGTCCATGGCGTTGCCGGCTCCGGCTACGTGTGCCACTTCGTGCAGCGTGCTTCCAGTGTAGATTGCAACGGCTGTGTCGCTCAGGCCTGAAAGTATTCCGGAACGATACATGATGGGGTAGAGGAACATTGATATTGTTCCGAATATAACTACAGTTGATACGGCAATGGCTGTCTTGTGGCTTTCACATTTCACTACGGGTTCGGCTCCGAGCACGGCTGCTGCACCGCATATGGCGCTTCCTGTAGAGGTCATTAGCGTAGTGTCGCGGTCGAGCTTGAGCATGCGGCCAAACCACAGGCCAAGAAATATTGTTCCTGTAACGATTATGGCATCCACGATTATTGCCGGCACTCCTACTGCCGCAACCTGTGTCAGCGTAAGGCGGAAACCATAGAGCACGATACCCGTGCGGAGAAGTTGCTTCGTGCAGAACTTAATACCCGGCACCCAAGTTTCGGGCAGTTTGTTGCGAAGGCTGTTGGCATAGAGCATACCAAGGATGATTCCGATGATGAGCGGACTGAGCGAGAGCTGCTTCATGATGGGCAGGTCTGCCAGATAGAATGCTGCAAACGAAAATAATGCAATCAGCAAGATTCCGTGAAGGGTGTTTGCCCTGTTTCCTTTTTCAAACATGATAGATTACCTTTGTTAATAATATTTATTTTATTCTCTTTTTCTCCTTGCCGGGCAGACCTTCGTGTCTTGTTGTCGGGCTGCCTTTAAGTTTACTGTTGCAAAGGTAATTAATTTTTTGTTATGTAGTATATCTTAATTTTTTATACTCTATAACCTGAAGTTATTATGCTGCGGCGTGTAAAGTCTTTGAACTTTTCGGTAAGCGGCGAATCCTTGCCGGCAGAGGCCACAAAGCAGAAGTGGCGGCTGAAGTTGAGACCGGCAATGTCGATGACTCTGAACACGCCTCTGGCCAGTTCTTCCCTCACGGAGAACACCGACACTATGCCCATGCTGCGGCTGTGGCGCAGAAAGGCCTTGATGGCTTCGGTGCTGCCGAGGCGTATGCGTATGTTAAGTTCCTGGGGCCTTATTCCGTGCTTTTCCAGTTCGGTCTCTATCACCTCGAGTGTTCCTGAGCCTTGTTCGCGTATGACGAGCGGTTGGCGGCACAGCTCCTGTGGAGTAATTTCTTCGGGCATCGACTCGTTGCCCGACTGCTTTATTATGGCCACGAGTTCGTCTTCAAGAAACGGCTCATACTGTAGGCCGGCTGAATGGGTGATGCCTTCCACCATGCCAAGATCTATGTCGTGGTTGAGCAGTGCGTTCTCTATGTCGCGCGAGTTGCCGTTGGTGAGCGACACCTCTATCTGCGGAAATCTTTCGGTAAATTCTGCCAGTATCTGCGGCAGCACATACTGCGCCACCGTGGTGCTTGCGCCTATGCTTATGTGTCCGCTGCTGCGCTCGTTGAGCAGGTTCATGTCGTATTCCATGCGGTTATACTCGTCGAGTATGCGGCTGCAGTGTTCAAGCATGAGCCGTCCGGCATCGGTGAGCATTATCTTTCCGCCTGTGCGGTCGAAGAGTCTTACGGAGTATTGCCGTTCCAGTTCGTTGATGTGTTTGGTTATTGCAGGCTGGCTTACGAACAGCTCTTTAGCCGCACGTGTGAAACTGAGGTTCTTGGCCACGCTGTAGAATGCTTTTAGTCTGAAATCTGACATATTACCGTTATTTGTTTCTTAACCTGACAAAAATACAACTAAAAAACGAGAACGGAAAGCAAGGCGTGATAAAAGTGGTTGTCTGGAAAAGAAAATATCCTGAGATTTATATTTTGCGGCGTAAGCATGAATGCGCAAAATTGATAAAGCTATTGCAGCCTAATGGTGATTTTGATAGAAACAGAAATGGCTGTCCATAAATTAATCTTTGGACAGCCATTTCTGTTCTTATCTGATATGCCGCAAGCAGCATCAGCTTTTTTATTCTGCTTATCAGTTGTTCTTGCTGACGAATATGGCGTTCTTTATTTCAATTGTTTCGCCGTATGTCAGGTGAGCGCCGATAACAGTAATCTCGTCTCCAACCTTGAGGCCGCTGTTGGCAACAAAGTCGTAGCGGTTGTCGCCAGTTGCACCATAGCCGGGATACAGACCATAGAGATAAACCTCGTTTGTACCGTCAGAGATATAGACATTGCCGTAATGGTCGTTGGCTATCTTTGTGATTGTACCGGTTATCATATAGTTGGTGTCGCTGTCAGGAAGACCCATGAAGTCGGCAATAGAGATGGTGGTTGTAGGATTCAGTTCTGTAACGTCGCCGCCTACCAGTTCTACTGTGCCTTTATATGTGTCGTGTGTACCTACAACGGTTACGATGTCGCCGTTCTTAACGCCTTTGGCTGCAGCATTGGTGCTCTTGTAAACCAAGGTAGAGCCGCTCCAGTCGGTCAGCGTGAAACTTCCGTTCTCCTGAACGTCTGTTGCCACACCCTTAAGGCGATATTGTGCATCGCCGTCGGCAGCAGCGTTGAAGTCAGCTACAGATACGTCCTGTATGCCGCCTTGCTGTGTGATTGTAGTCAGTGTGGTGTATGTCTTACCGTCTGCCACAGTAGCAAGTGTCAGCTCTGTTGAACGTATGCCTCCTTCGTTGGGTGCAGCCTTGAAGGTCAGTTCTGCAGATGTGCCGTTCTGCTTTATTGAAGCGATAGACAGCCATTCCTTGGCATCCTCTGGAATGTCTACTGACACGCCTGAGCCTTTTGTGGTTACATATGCTGTAATGGTGCCGCCATCTTTAGAAATGGCGTCTGCAGAAAGAGAGTCAACCTTGATAAGGCTCTTGTTGATGTCAACAACAGTAACGTTTACCAGCTCTACAGTTCCGTTGTAAGTAAGCTTCGGACCCTGAACTGTGATTTCGTCGCCTACCTCGATGCCAAGGCTGAGGAAGTTCTTCTCAGCGCCTGACGCGTCGAGAGTTCCGTAGATGTAAATCTCTCCTGTGCCGTCGTTCAGATAGAGGTTTCCGTAGGTTGTATTGGCGATAGCTGTCACAGTACCAGTTACCTGATAAGTCTTGTTGTCAGGTCCGGCAATAACCTCGGCGCAAGTGGCGTTTGTGATGCTTACTTCACCCTGTACGACGTTGAGATGCTGCACCTTGCCGTTGCATGTTATTGTCATGGCGTCAGAGCTGCGGCCGCCTGTGTAAGGTTCTGCAGAGAATACGAGCTGTGTTTCACCGGCCTTGCCTACTGAGTCAGAATGCTCGTTAAATTTAAGCCAATTGGGCTTGTTCTCAAGTACCCAGTCGCCTTTGGCTTTTACAATGATGGTGTCGTTACCACCTTCCTCGGGGATGGATATGTATGATTTTGATACCTGAATGTCATCAAGCAGAGTGATGTCATCGTCGTTTGAGCAGCTTGTGAACAAAGCCACAACACTCAGCAGAAGCAGGGAAAATATATTTTTTAGTTTCATAATTATACTTCCGTTTTAAAAATTAGTTGAATGTGTACTTGATGCCGATAGACATATACCAGCATTGACCGATTGCATGGTTTGTTGTCCATGTCTTTGTTGATCCGTTGATAGATGACGGAGTAGAGAACACAGCATAGCCGTCAGCGTCGGCTCCTTCATATTTCAGGATCTTTGCTTCTGTGCCGATAGCCGGGTTGAGAGTCTTGGCCACACCCCATGAAGAGTTGAAGAGGTTGCCGACGTTCTTGATGTCGAAGCTCAGGGTCAGCATGTGTTTGCATGCGCCAGTGTTGAACACGAAGTCGTGCTTGTAGCTGAAGTCGAAGCGGTGAACCCATGGAGAGTAAACGCTGTAAGCCTCTGCATATTCGCCCTGATGATTCTTCAGGTAGCTGTTGTTGTGTACATAAGCCATGAAGCGGTCGCGGTCGTCAGCTGTCTTGAAGCGGAACTGGTTCTTCTCAACCTGCTCGTCGGTCGGGATGAAGATCGGGTCGTAAGCCTGTCCGTCGCCGTTCATATCGTTCTGCAGCATGTATGTGTAGTTGTAAGAGCCGCGCCATCCCTCATAGATGAGGCTGAAGTGGTTGTGGCTGTTGTCGTGAGCAGTGATCTGTGCTATCACGCGGTCTGGCTCAACATACTGTGAGTTGTGCAGCTTGATGTTGTTAGGACCTTCTACTGAAGGCAGATATGCTATTGTAGAAGAAGCGTTAGAGCCGGGCATACCTGTAAGCTCCTTAGAGCAGGTGTGTGTATAGGCAGCCATGATGTCGATGTTCTTTGTAGGAGATGCGTATGCTGACAAGCTTGCGCTCCATCCGTAGCCCTTGTGTGTGTTAGACAGCACATAAGCAGGCACAACATCTTTGTTGTATCCGGTAGGGAATATCGGGCGGTTGTCAACACCGTTGAAGCGTGCAAATCCGCCTACATCTGGAATTGACCAGTCTTGCATTGTAACGCCATATATTGTTTTGTTGAAGATACCTTCGGCTGTGATTGTCAGAGGGAAGCCTACTGGTACAACATAGTCAATAGCCAAAGAAGTCTTCCATACCTCAGGCATCTTGAAGTCGGGGTCTACGGCTGATATCTGTGAAGGCAGAGTTCCGTCCTCAGGTCTGATTGTCTTAGGATAGCCCAGCTCGAAGAGTTTGTTCTGCAGGGCGTCGATAGTGGGATAGCCGTTCTCGTTTGTAACAAGTCCTCCGGCAAATTCTTCCATTGTGAATCCTTTCTTTGCAGCGTTTGCGGCATTGATGATTGCCTGATACTGCACCATACCTGAGTTTGTAGGCATGTTGGTGAAGAATACCAGCGGCAGACGGCCCTGGAATATACCTGAACCTCCACGCAGTTTGAGGGTCTTGTCGCCGAGGATATCCCATACGAAGCCTACACGCGGAGCTACAGTAAGATTAGAGCTCGGCCATTTGCCTGTGTCAATGTGGCGTCCGTCGTAGTCGAGGTCGTATATGGCCTTGTTTGTCATAAGGTCAGCGTTGCTGAAGAACATGTCGTCAAAGCGCAAGCCGTAAGTAAGCTTGAAGCGTGGATTGATAGACCACTCGTCCTGCAGATAGATACCGAGAGTGTTGAAGCTTACTTTCGCAGCCGGATCGCTCTTGCCGTCATAGCCGTAGGTCAGGTTTACAATCTCAGGAGCAGCTCCGTTGAGGAAGTCGTCGAGTGAGTAGTAGCGGTAATATCCTGTACCGTTACGCATATAAGAGTTGAGCGCCATCTGGTGTTCAAACTTAGCTCCAAGCATAATCTTGTGGTTGCCGGCATAGTAGGTAACGTCGTCCTTGATGTTCCAGATGTTATTACGCACAGCGTTGTTGTGTGTGAACAGCTCCTTACCGAGTGAAATGTAGGCAGTGTTAGTGCCTGTGCCGTCCATGATGTCTATGAAGGGGAAGTCAGCCGAATTGGTGAAACGCACATCATCGAGCTTTGAGTAAGTAACCAAGAACTGGTTAGACAGGTTCTCGGTAAAGCGGCTGTTAAGGTCGAGAGAGAAAGAGTGAACAAGGTTGTCGAGAGCATACATAGAGTTTGCGTAGCTCATTGACATCTGTGAGAAGCGTCCGTAAGCCGAGCGCGTACCTCCGTCCATTGAAGATGCGTTGGTGGGGTTCCAGTTGCGGTTCTTCGTATAGTTGTAACGGAATGACAGATGGTGCATGTTGGTGATGTTCCAGTCGAGACGTGCCAACAGCTTGTAGTTGTTTTCGTCGGCAGGGAAGTTTGTCCATGAGCCAGTGTCGTAGCCGTATTTGTCTTTTACAAAGTTAGACACCTTCTCAAGGTCGGCCAATGTCGTACGTGAAATGTAGTTGTCTGCGTCGGCCACGCCGTCCACAGATCCGCGCCAACGGTTAACCACTGTAGGAGTCTTGCTCATTTCTCCGCTGACGAAGAAGAACAGCTTGTTCTTGATGATCGGACCGCCGAGAGTGAAACCGTAAGTAGTCTTCTGGTCTTTCTCGCGTGCGCCGCTTATCTGCTCGCGCTCAATGGCATCACCGCGCATGTTCTCGTTCTGATGATATATGTAGGCAGTACCCTTGAAGGTGTTCGTACCTGACTTGGTTATGGCGTTCACGCCACCGCCTATGAAGTTAGTCTGACGTACGTCGTAGGGTGATATCACAACCTGCATTTCTTCGATGGCATCGATAGATATAGGGTTGCCGCCGCCGGGCAGACCGTCGCTCAGACCGAAGTTGTTGTTGAAGTTGGCACCGTCCACGGTGAAGTTGGCTGTACGGCCGTCAGTACCGGCAAAGCTCATTCCGTTGCCGCCGTAGGGAGACAGACGTGTGAAGTCGGTGATTGAGCGGCTTACTGTAGGCATGTTCTCCAGCTGTCTCAGGTTGATGTTGGTAGAGGCACCTGTTCTTTCTGCAGTAAATTTTGTAGCCTTGGCCGAAACCACTACTTCGCCCAGCTCATTGGCGTCTTCAGCGAGCTTTACGTTCAGGCTGTATGACTCTGCCAACTGCAGCGTCACATCTTTTGTAACGCTCGTTGTGTAGCCTATGTAGCTCACTTTGACGGTGTAGGGGCCGCCCACGCGCATACCGTTGATAGAGTAGCGGCCGCTCTCGTTCACCACGGTGTTATAGGTGGTTCCCGACGGCTCGTGCACTGCTGTTACGGTGGCGCCGATAGCCTTGTCGCCTCCGGCCGTAACCATACCGTTGATTCCTGACGTTGTCATCTGGGCCAGCATGGCGGTCGCAGAGAACAACATCAACACGAATAGAATTTCTAGACGTTTTCTCATACTGTTATTGTTTATGATTAAAAATAAAATTTTAATAATCTGACTTAATTTTTCTTTTCTAAGGCGCCTCTGTTACGTCAGAATGCGCCTTACAACTATTCCACATGCAAAATTAATTAAAAAATAGATATATTATGTTACAAGGCGATTAAAGTTGACCTTAAACCCTTAATTTTTTTATATAAACGCCCTTTTTGGCTATTTTGGACGTTAATTTTAATAAAATTTGTTTACTTTAATGCGTCGGCTGTGCATGTGGTGATATGCAAGGTAAGTTAAATTTCAATTGTTCACAGGGCAGCATGTTGTTTAATTCGACAAACATATTGGTGTCTGCAGATGTCGTTTATAGTTTAGGTTAATTCTGGCCTTAAGCAACGCGAACGACTTGCTGTCTTTTGACTGATTATTATTTATAGTGGTTTAGTCTTGCATTAAAGTTTATGTTCATACGGCATATTAAGCCGCATTTTGTTTTCATCGTGTAAGTTGTCGGTAGAGAACATCCACAGTCAGTGTGCGTCTTTTGGCGATAATAAGTTGTTGGTAATGTCTGTTTAAAAAGAATGTGCCTTTGGGTAACATAATTTTAAATCAGCATACCTTTTTTACTACTCTGATGCTTATTTCGTATAACAAATACAAGGGCAGAGTAACCAAAATAAGACTTAGGATGTCTTGCCCGGGTGTGATTATTGCGGCAATTGTAAGAATTATAATAAATGCGTGTTTACGGTATTTTGAAAGTATTGTTGCGTTTATTATTCCCATTTTACCAAGGACAAAGGATATTACGGGCAACTGGAACACAACACCCATGAGTAAAGTCATGGTTATGAATGTAGAAACATAACTGTCAAGGGTTATTGTGCTTTCTATTCTGTTTGAGACACTGTAAGTTCCAAGAAATCTGAACGAAATAGGGAACAGCATGTAGTAGCTTATCAGAATTCCGATGATGAAAAGAAAATATACTGCGCAAATTACTTTTGCCGAGTATTTTCTCTCATTCTCGAATAATGCAGGTGAAACAAAATGGAACAGCTCGTACAGAATGTATGGGGATGAAATCAATAGACCTAAATATATGGATGTGGAAAGATGTGTCATGAATTGGCTTGACAAATCTGTCGCTATCAGCTTAACGTGAAATTCGTCAAAATGGAAATTATGCAGCCCTAACATGTGCATAATATGCTCGGTAAATGTGTAAGAAACAAAATTCCATTCACTTGGCGCAAGCAGAATGTTCCAAGTTGTATCTTTAAAACAAAATACAATTATTGCAAACAGACTGCTTACTCCGAGTATTCTAAAAATCATTTGGCGCAACACCTCAAGATGTCCGCCAAAAGTCATCATTCCATTATTTTCGCTATTTTTCATTATTTACTTTGTTGCCTTTTTCTGTATTATTATGATCTTCAACAGGGGCATTTTCAGCAGATTCTTTTTTCGTATCTTCCTCTATGGATGTATTAATGTCGTTAACTCCTTTTTTAAATTCTCTTACGCCTTGTCCTAAGCCCTTCATCATTTCGGGCAGTTTCTTGCCACCGAAAAGCAGCAGGGCTATGGCTCCTATGAGCAGGAGTTCGGTGGTGCCTATAAACAAAAATAATGATGTCATTGTTGTACTAAATAAATTTCACATGTTTCGAAGTTTATCTCCCAGTTGCCGCCTTCAGCGCTTTCCCATTGATATTTGTCGCTCATGCGGTCCCACCATGCCTGAAATTTGGTGCCGGTCTCGCCGAGGTCATTTACCAGTTTTTCATACAGCTCGTTGTTGTCGGCCGTCAGAATCTTAGCCAGTTCGTTAAGGCCGTTTTTACGTTCAAACAAAGTTTGAATCTCGTTTTTTTCTTCGACAGTTACCTGTCCTATTACTTTCTTTACCATTCTTTTTTTACGTCAAAGGGGTCTAAATAATCTATTTTGTCAATCTCTTTACGGTCGGGCAAGAACGTTCCGTGCTTTCTTATTGCAATAAGAAGTTCGCGCGATGCATTGCGTTCAAGATGAGCCACAACACACTGTTCGTGCGACGGCGTGTTCACCTCAAGCGTGGTTTTGCGGTTGAGCCATACGCAGCGGCGGCACTGATATGCGTCGCATATGCGGCACAGCGGTGCATGGTCGAGTCTGTATAGCTGGCTGTTCTTTATTTCGAGTTCGTCTTTCAGGTTTCCAACAGCATATCCGCCGGGCTGCTGATAGAATGCCGGGCATACGTAGAAGTTGCCGTCTGGCGCAAGTGTTATTGTCGTGTCGCCCGCACCGCAGTTGTTCATCTTGTCGAGCATCATGCGGTCTGTCAGTATGTTGAGCTGCGGTGAATGTCCTTTGGCATACATCTTTTCAACGTCTGCAGCCAGCTGTTTCAGCATGGCCTTGTATTTGTCAAAGTCGTCGTTGGTGAATGTTTCCACGTCGGTCAGCGTTATGTTCAGCCTGTCGGCATGCTGAAGAAGTTTTACTATTATGTCGTGTCCGCCGAACAACCCAGTCTTGTCGGTGCGCAGCACGTATGCTGTTCCGCTTCTCACGTCAGTTCTGACTGCCTCTTCCATGCCGTCAATCACAACCACGTCGGCACTATCCTGGTGGCTTTCCGGTTTTATCTTGCTGTGGTCTACCGATTCTATTATTTTATCATATTCTTCCGGCAGGTCATAGTTGGGATAAACAAACTGTATGTTCAGATTCTCTTTCATTCCGTATAGTATGCCGGCTTTTAGAGTGTTTGCAGGCATGAGCCTGCGTTCTTTGTGCCCATTGCTGTAGTGGCAGAACGACACAGACGTGTCGTCGAGCAGGATAACAAGATATTGTATCATGGCTTTAGCAAGTTTGTTGGTTCAACTTCGGTCTGTTCTCCTCATACTCCTCGCGTGCGTTTTCAAGTTCCAACTTGCGGAACAACTTGTTCCAATAATAATTGTTGGCCCTTACGCGCGCTTTGTGCATCAGGCATATAGCCGTTGAGCGCTGGTATATAGTAGGTGTGTCGGCGGCGTCGTAGTTTTCGCCCTGACACCATGCGCAGCCTTCAGCCATCTCGCAGTCGATACACTTTTGCGGGCTTTGCGTGCAGCGGTCGAGTGTAAGAAACGGGCGCAGCCTGTTCTTGTCTATTCCGTCATGAATGTTGCCTATTATCCATGCTTTCTTGTCGCGCAGAGAATATTGTGCGAATCGCGTACACGGATAGAAGTTGCCTTCGGCATCTACGGCAAGCATGCGTCCAGCGCCGCACCAGTTCTGGTTCTGTGTAACGCAGTCGAGCGGTTTGCCCAAATGTTCAGAGAAGAACGAACATGCGTAATCGCGGTAGTATCCCCCGTCTATTATTGCGTCGGCGAGCTGCATCAGCTGGTCTTCAAACATCAGGTCGTCGTTTTTCTTCCATACGTCTTCAAACACGCAGTTGATGTTCACCTCGTGAATGCCTAGTCCGTAAAGATGCAGCACGCTCTCCTTGATGTAAGGTATGTCGGCACTGCTTATAGTAACCTTTGTTCCGGTATTGGGAAATTGCTTGAGCCACAGCGGAATATTGCGCACTACATCGGCATAGGAGCCTCGTCCGTCGCCTTTATATACGCGGTTGAGGTCGTGTTTGCGCTCTGTGCCGTCAATGGTAATTCCTATTGACAGATGGTTGTGGTTCTTCTCAATGAAACGTTGCACCTTGTCCGTGTGATAGTTTATTCCGTTTGTTGAGAATGAAAAGCGGTAAGAGTTAAACCAGTGGTGGCTTCTGCGGAACATCTCTGTTTTAAGATAGTCGCATATTTTGTCTATCAAGTCAATTTCGAGGAAAGGTTCTCCGCCTATAAAGTCCCACACAACGCTTTCCTCTTTCATATCATTCTCATGGTCGAGGATATAGTCTATTGCTTGTTTTGCCACCTCCCAGGGCATACGCTCTTTCGAGTTTTTCCCTACGAGGTAGCAGTATTTGCAGGCAAGCTGACAGTCTTTGGTGACAATGAAGGTAATATTTTTTGCAATTCCTTCTTGCCATGATTTATTTTTATTTTTTATAGAAAAAGATAGCATTAAGTATTTATTTCATAAAATATAAGTTAGTAATCAGATTTTAATCCGATTCTTTATCCACCCATTCTTGTTGAGTAAGAGCAATAGTATGAACAGCTGCCACTACATGATCCAGAGCATGTTCCAGAGCATGTTCCTGTGCAAGTTCCACTACATCCAGAGCATCTATAAGCGCATGATCCATAACAATTTCCTGAACATAATCCTTCACATGCCCAATTACATCCGGAAGGATTTTTTTCACATTTAGCTACAGACGGAATACTTGATAATATTACTGTACCCAAAATAGGTAATATACCTTTTGCTGCTTTTTTAAAAAAGTCTCTTCTGGATTTGAGTTCTTCATTTTTTTTCATTTTGTCATTTTCCATAAAATAAAAAAATTAAAATGCCTTTTTGAACTCCCAAAACTGGCTAATAATGTTGGTTAATTGAGATACTAAAAAAGACGTGGGAGTTTCTACTTCTCGCTTATCCCGACTTTCAGGCTCTCGCATTGCCCATCATCAAGGATAAGCAACGCAGTCAGCCCACGTCGTGACATATTAAGAAAAGTAGGGGTGTAATACACCCTTACAAATATAATACATCCCACGTGGACGTTCCCGTTGCCGTATCTTCTTGATGATAGTTCAAATTTGCGAGATTTGAAAGTCAGAAGATAACGTCCGTAAACGTCCTTTATCAGTAAATAACCCAATGCCCTCCACTCGGGCTAACTGGGTCGGCACAAAGATATAGCTTTTTTATGGTTTGTCCAAATAAATTAAGATAATAATTTACGTTAATGTTTTTATCTTTTTATTTAAGTCATTCTATGAATGTAGAATGAAAAAATACTTATATAGTATAAGTTATTTTTTGCTGGTGATAAAATCATTATGTTGATATAAATGATGATAAACATATCAAAACGTCAGTTGGTTGTTGTCGTGTGAAAGTTGGAATATAGAGAATTTTTAGTGCTTATTATTGGATCAGTTATGCAATTTATGGCGTTTTGAGTGCTAAGATGATGTTTTTTTAGGTGCAAATAGCATGATATTGTGCGTTGTTATGCCGTTTTTGGCGAGGTAGATGGGTGAGTTTCTTATCAAAAGTGGCAGGTTTTTTAACCGTTACTCTATGAGTTACGACCCAAAAGTGGGCGAGTAATGTTTTTTAACAGTATGAGATTTTTGCACATAATTATTGATATATGCATATCGTGTTGGTATAAAGATAATTACAGATGCACACTGAAAATGGCTGTTTTTCGTGCCTGATTGCGATTTTTCGGGAAGAATGTGGTTACTGATGCTTACAAAAAATCACAATGTAAGCAAATTGTTGTATTTACTTGCATTGTGATTTGTGTGGATAAAGGTGCTGTTTGGGAATTCTTACCCTTATTAATCAGCTCTCGCGGTCAATGGGTTTTGCCGATGTTCTTGCCGTGCGAGTAAGCGTGTGCAGCAATTTCGCCGATAATCTTTTCTGCCATTTCGGCGTCTATCGTGCCGCCTTCGGGCAGGCGTGTGTAGTTGGCGTCGTGCTCATCCTGCTGCTCCAGACGGCCGCACAACAGCAGTTCGAAGTTGCGCTTATATTCGTTCACCATGGCCTGATAGAAGTCGTCAGTGCGACAGGCAAAGCGGACAAGCTCCATGTCGCTGGTTCCGGGCTTCATAAACTCGCGCAGCTGCTGCTCCATCTCCTCTGTTGCGAAGTTGAGGCGCATCAGGGCAAAGAATGCCTCGCGATTGAAATAGCGCGAAATGTGCTCATAATGGTTGAGCATGGTTTTCTTTACGTTTATCGGCTCAAAGCCGTTCTGGATGTCGGTGCCGTGCTGCGACTCTATTATTCCGGTGACGAAGTATTTGAAGAAACTTCTCACCACGGCCGCCAGCACGATGTCTTTGCTGATCTGTTTCATATCTTGTCATTGTTATTGTTGTCGTTATCTTGCAGCGCAGCCTTTATGTTGCGCATCAGTCCGTCGTATTTGGCACGCTTTACGGCGCTGCACTTGAAGAGCCGGCGATAGTCGTCCACTGTAAGTGATGTCCATTTCTCGCGCGTCATGTTGAGCAGTTCTTCGCGCGGGCGGAGCTGCTCTTCTGTTGTGCCCTGCGCAAACCTGTTCCATGGGCAGGCGTCCTGGCAGCGGTCGCAGCCGTAGATGCAGTTGTCCATCTTGCAGGCATATTCCTGCGGAATGTCGCCCCGGCTCTCAATGGTCAGGTAAGAGAGGCAGCGGTCTGAGTTGAACTCTGTGCGCCGGCTGTCGTCTGTCAGATGCAGGGCGCCGGTGGGGCAGGCGTCTGTGCAGGCGTGACAGTTGCCGCAACGTGAGGGCAGGGGGCTGTCGTATTCAAGTTCTGCGTCGACAAACAGCTCTCCGAGGAAGAACATGCTGCCGGCATGGGGGATTATAAGCTGATGGTTGCGCCCAATCCAACCAAGTCCGGCCTTCATAGCCCAATAGCGTTCGAGCACCGGAGCCGTGTCGCAAAAGGCGCGGAAGGTGGGGATTTGAGAATTGAGAATTGAGAATTGAAAATTTTGATTACTCTTTTGGTTGTGGACGGGTAGGTTATTTGGGCTGCTGCTGAGTGAGGATTGTGAGGCGGCATTTGCGCTGCATGGTTTGTTTGCTTTGGGGAGTGTTGCCGCCAGTGTGGCGTTGTTGTCTGTGCGTTCAGTTAGTCCGAGCGTTGAGGCCAGCTTGCGCAGCTTGTCTTTCATTATGTAATGATAGTCTTGGCCCAGGGCATAGGCGGCGAGCTGTGGCTCGTCGGCGGGTATGCGGCTTGACGGAGCGTAGCTGAGCGCAACGCAGACGATGCTCTTTACGCCGGGCATGAGCAGCTGCGGGTTGAGCCTCTTGTCGGCGTTGGCAGCCATATAGTCCATGCCGGCATGGCCCTTACGGCCGAGCCATGCAGCGAATCTTGCTGCTTCTTCGGCTTCAACTGGCTCAGCCTTGGCTATGCCACATGCAAAAAAGCCGAGGTTGCGTGCCTCGGCTTTTATCGTTTCACTCGAAAGTTTTAAACTCATATCCCTGTTCTTTTAGCCATTTCAGTGCCTCCGGCAGAGCGTATCTCAATTTGTCGATGCTCTTCAGCGAGTCGTGAAACGTGATGATAGAGCCGTTGCGCGTGTATCGCTTCACGTTTTTCAGCACGTCTTCGGCAGTAAGCCATTTGCTGTAGTCGCGTGTAACGAGGTCCCACATCACGATGCGGTATTTGCGCCCCAGCCAGAAATACTGTTCCCACAGCATCCACCCGTGCGGCGGTCTGAACAGATGCGCGTTGATAAGGCGGTTTGCCTTTTCGGTGTTTGCGCTGTAGGCTTTGGTAGAGTGCTTAAAGCCGCCCCAGTGGTTGTATGTGTGGTTGCCCACCTGATGGCCGGCTTCGACGATTTGCCTGAACAGCTCGGGGTGCTTGCTTACGTTTTCACCAACCATGAAAAATGTGGCGTGAGCCCCATATTCGGCCAAGGTCTTCAGGATAAACGGCGTTGATTCGGGTATAGGCCCGTCGTCGAAGGTGAGGTATACCGCCTTCTCGTTCTTGTCCATTCTCCATGTTGCCCTCGGGTAGAGCCAACGTAGCCATTTGGCCGGCTGTTCTATAATCATCTTTTTTCTTTTTCTTTCTGATGTTAAGTTTATTCAAATTTATAATTGAGAGTCGCGAATGGAGAAATTAAGCTCGACGTAAGCCAATTATGATTTGTCTTTAGAGGTATTCTCTCGTATATTCCTTTAAGCCAACTCTTTGACAGTCGGCTTAAAGGTCGTGAGAGCAATCATAATTATCCATTCTCAACTCTCAATTATCAATTATAAATCATTCTTCGCCCATCAGTCGTCCGCCTTTGCTCTGATATGTGGCAGCGTCGGCGTTAAACTGCTTCATGAGGCTCTCAGCCCATTTGTTGTCTATCATGTGGGCTATGTCGATGCAAGAGTTCATGACGTAGAGGTGCATCATGCAGTCTTGCTGCGACTGCATAAAGCGGCTTCCGCTGAGCGAGTTGTACCAAACCATATACTGGTGTGCGTTCTTGAACACTGAGTTGATGGCCTCCTTAGCCTTTGCCTTGTTGCCCAGCAGGGCGTAAGCCTTGGCTATGTCGATACCACCGCTGAGATAGTTCATCGGCACATTGTATGCCGGTATGACTTTCTCTGCATATGCCAGGGCCTTGGCAGCCTTGTCTTTCTTGCCCTCCTGTATCAGGTTGAGCGCAAGCTGCGCAAAGAGACGTCTGTGAGTGTAGCACATGCGCATCACTGTTTCGTCGAGATAGATGCCCTTCTTGTCGAGACCGCCGAACTTAAAGCGTGTCATAAGGTTGGTGTAAACACGCTCTGTGTCGAAGTTCTTCATGCCCGGAGCATTTGTCGTGAACGGTGTAATGCGGTTAGCCAGACCTTCCTGTATGAAGTTGTCGCCAAGGTTCATATAGTTTTCCTGACCAACAGTGATAGCCACGTAGACAGGACGTGTCCAGTTGCACTGTGAAATCATCTCGAGCATCATCAGGTCGCCTTTGTAAAGAGCGTTCTTGCCTTTGAGCGAGATGATCATCTGATCAGGTATAGAGTCGCTCGCCATCATCATGCCGCTCTTTTTTACGGCCTCTTTGTCAATGGTCAGATACAGCGTGTCGGTAGGTATGACGTGCATGTCGTCCTTGCCGTCGCGTACCCAATGCTTGAGGACGTTCTTTACTTCAAACGGATTGTCGCCCAATGTGGCCTTTGCCTCCTTCGGGTTAGTCTTATAGAAGTCGAGAATCTGCTGCTTCAGTTCGGGTACAACCTCAACATACTCGTTGGTGCCTGAGCAGTAGTCGAGTCGCGGCCATGTGATAGGCACAGAAGGAGAGTTGTAAGCCTGGCGGCACATCTGATCGATATACCAGTCGGTCTGCAGATAGCTCAGGTTGCAGACGCGTGCGTCTGTCCTTGCTCCCTCAACTTCCTGATTATACCAGAGCGGGAATGTGTCGTTGTCTCCGTTTGTGAATATAATCGGGTTGCCCTTGTCCTGCATTGACATCAGATAGTTCTGTCCGAAGTCGCGGCATGTGTAGCGTCCGCTGCGGTCGTGGTCGTCCCATGTCTGGCTTGCCATCTGTATAGGAACGAGCAGGCAGAGCAAAGACACTATTGCAGACACGGCAGTGCCGTTGATGTTGAGTCGCTTCAGAAGATCGATGATGGCTGCAACGCCAATACCGCACCAGATGGCAAAAGCATAGAACGAGCCTGCATACGCATAGTCGCGCTCACGCGGCTGCATAGGTGTCTGGTTAAGATATATGACGATGGCCAGACCTGTCATGAAGAACAGGAAGAACACTACCCAGAACTGGCGTATGCCACGCTGTCCGCGGTAAGCCTGCCAGAACAGACCGATGAGACCGAGCAGCAGCGGCAGACAATAGAACACGTTGTGTCCCTTGTTGTTCTTCAGGTCATCAGGCAGCTTGCTCTGGTCGCCCAGACGCCAGTTGTCGAAGAACGGAATACCAGAGATCCAGTTGCCGTGCTCAAGTTCGCCGTTGCCCTGAATGTCGTTCTGACGTCCGGCAAAGTTCCACATGAAGTAGCGCCAGTACATGAAGTTGCACTGATAAGACAGGAAGAAGCGTATGTTCTCCATCTGTGTAGGCATCTTCACGGTTATAGGCTCGCCGCAGCGGTCGTAAGGCACCTGTGTGCCGTCAACTCCGCCCATCCAGCTCTCGTATGCACTAGCGTGTGCGGCATCCCACATACGCGGGAACACCATGTTCTGTGCATAGATGTAGTCGGTCTTATAGCGAACTATGAAGTAAGAGTCTTTTTCATCGGCAGAAGCTTTCTCCTTGCGCTGATATATAGGTGCGCCCTGCTTCATGCGCGGTTTGCAGTATTCGCCGTCGCGGTCAAACTGCACCTGAGAGGTGTAAGCCTGTCCGAAGAGCAGCGGGCTGTCGCCATACTGGTCGCGGCTGAGGTAGCTTCCCAGCGTGAAGATGTCCTCGGGAGAGTTCTGGTCCATAGGCGGGTTGGCCGAAGACCTGATGACGATGAGGGCATAGCTTGAATATCCGATCATAAGCATAAGCATGCACAGCAGAGCTGTGTGCTTGATGCGTGAGCTTACGAGCAGCTCCTTGCCGCGCTTCCATTTGAGTACGAACCACAGGGCAGCAAGAACTATTACGCCGATGATGAAGGCAGATATGCCGAAACCGTAGAACGGCACGCCGAGCATGGCAACAGAGAGCAGGAACGAAATGTTCTCGCGCTTCTGGTTCTTGTTGTTGTAGCTCTCATAGATAGCCCATATGACGATGGCCACGAGCAGTATGATGTAGATAATCTCGCCGGTGTTGAACGGGCAGCCCAGCACGTTGACAAAAAACAGCTCGAACCATCCGCCAACCTTGATGATGCCCGGAACCACGCCGTAGAGGATGGCTGCAACAAGCACAAACGATATGAAGAGGGCTATGAGAGAACCCTTGAGGTTGGCATTGGGGAACTTGCGGTAATAGAACACCAGAACAATGGCCGGAAGACAAAGGAGGTTGAGCAGGTGGACACCGATGCTCAGTCCGGTCATGTAGGTGATAAGCACCAGCCAGCGGTCGCTGTGAGGCTCGTCGGCATGGTCTTCCCATTTTAATATGAGCCAGAACACAATGGCCGTGAACGCTGAAGAGTAGGCATAAACCTCACCCTCAACGGCACTGAACCAGAATGTGTCGCTGAATGTATATATCAATGCTCCCACAAGGCCGCTGGCTTCAATGGCAATGAGCTTGCCTGTTGTCAGCTGGCTCCAGTCTTTCAGAATAAGTTTGCGTGTCAGGTGTGTTATGGTCCAGAAGAGGAACATAATACATGTTGCGCTGAGAAGTGCGCTCATAGTGTTCACCATGAGGGCCACTTGCGACGGGTCGCTGGCAAACTGAGAGAACAGATTGGCTGTGAGCATGAAGAAAGGTGCACCGGGCGGGTGACCGATTTCTAACTTATACCCTGTTGTAATAAACTCCGGACAGTCCCAGAAACTGGCTGTCGGCTCAATGGTGCTACAATATACGAAGGCTGCAATAAAAAAAGCTAACCAGCCTAGAATATTGTCCACTAATTTAAATTGTTTCATTGAATATAACTGTTTTTTATGAATTTCAATTTTCAATAAAATACGTGCAAAGATAATGTAAATCAGAGATAAAACAAAATAAATTAATTTGTTTTAATATTATCTTGAGTTTGTGTAACTGCCTAAGGCATAACATGTTGTGTGGCTTTTGGCCCTCTGCCGCATCTCGCGGCATGTCAATATGTGCTGTGTATGCTTTATAGTTGTGCGCGTAACTTTTTGATATTCAATGCATTATCATATATGCACCGCTACTCTTGGCTACACGAAAATTTCAACGCCGTAGATGATGAGCGCATATCGCAGAAATTTTCCGATTATAACGCTTATGACGGTTATGGCAACGTTAGACCGCATCAGGCCGAGTACTATTGTTATGCCTTCGCCTATGACCGGAAGAAAGGAGAAAAAGCCCATCCATGCGCCACGTCCGGCCATGAACCGTTTGGCTCTGTCGAGTTCTTTTTTGTTCACGTGCAGGTATTTTTCAATCCAGTCTATGCGTCCGAGCATGCCGATGCCATAGTTGAGCATGCTTCCGAGCACGTTGCCTATTGTGCCGTAAATAACCAGCTGCCACGGGTCGAGTCCGGCAGCAAGAAGCGCAAGCATAACCACCTCGCTGCTCAAGGGGAATATGCTGCCCGCAAGGAATGCAGAAATCAGCATTCCTACATATCCGTAGTTTGTCAGAATTTCTATTAGGGAATCCATAAGTTATATGCTGTTAGTGCTAAGGTACCTGCTGTCAGGCAGCAGAACGTGATGTTTGTCAGCTTTGTGTTTGTCAGTGCTATATAGTGGGCTGCCAGTATGCTCGTGCTTATTGTCATGATGCTTAACAGCGGCTTTATGTGCTGCGGTTGTAATATTATAAAGACAAAGGTTATGGCTGTCATTGTTATGAGAATCTCATAAATCATCCTGGTTCTTATCTTGTCCTTATAGCTGTTGCGCAGAAAATGGAAGCTGCCTATTGCGGCGATAATCGTGATGTAAGCAAAAGTAGCTATTACGTGATAATTGCTGAAGTCAAACTGGAATGGCGATGCAAACTGAGCTATCGACTCTATGTGGGCGAGCAGGAGGTCGGCCGTGCCGTTGAAGATGAAATACCCCGACAGAAACCAGTATGGCGCTGTTATGCCGATGAGTGACGCCAGGAGCGAACGCATGCTGAACGACATGAGGTTGGCACGCATCATTATCCATAGGAATGGTACGAAGTATAATATCTGAATGAAAAAGATGCTGGCAATGCCGATGAAGAAAAATGCATAGAACACCAAGCCTTGCGAGCGCTTGTTCTGATAGCATTTGAACAGAATAAGATATGTGGCAACAACACAAAACTGGACGACCCACACGTCTGTGGAATCGAAAAGAAAAGCAGACATGAGCGTAAGTGCCATAAACGAACAGGAAACCATACGGCTGTAGATGCGTATGAGTGAGTTGCTGTTGTTGAGTTCGACCATCAAATAGGCAGAAAGTCCGAACAACAGGAAATGAAGATACAGCTGATTTGCGATGAGGCCGCCTGCCAGCCATATCATAATTGAATAAACTGCCGTCACCGGCAGTGCGAAGCGGCTTCCCGCTATTTTGTTCTGTAATCTTTTTACCACTTCTGAAAACCTTAAATTCTTTAATTATAATGGAAATATATGTTCCAATGAGAACACATTATTATAATAATAGAAGATGGTGTGACAAAATATTGTTAAAGGATGCTTCCGTTATTTGTTAACAGTCTTCCCTTGTAACTAAGGCAGATGTAAAGCTGTTTTAACGGGCTGTTTGTTTTGTTTCTGCTCATCGGGCACGAACTTATTTCAGCCTTTTCCTGTAACTACATATTTTGACACACCGTCTTGACCTTCAATGTTACCTTCCGTCTAGAGGTCTTGTCCTATATCGCTGCGGAAGTATTTGTCCTTAAACTCAATCTTCTGAGCTTCTTCAAACGATTTCTTCAAGGCTTCTTCCTTGTCTTTTCCGTAAGAGCTTACGGCTATCACGCGTCCGCCTGCCGTAACGATATTGCCGTCTTTGATGGCAGTACCGGAGTGGAACACGATGCTTCCGTCAACTTTGTCAATGCCGCTGATGGTGTAGCCCTTGGCATATTTCTCGGGATATCCGCCGCTTACAAGCATTACGCATACGGCTGCGCGCTCGTCGAATTCAATTTCACGCTTGTCGAGATCGCCGTTGGCCACGCCTTCAAAGAGGTCTACGATGTCGCTCTTCAGACGCAGCATCACGCTCTCAGTCTCTGGGTCGCCCATGCGGCAGTTGTATTCGATAACCATCGGGTCGCCGTTTACGTTAATAAGACCGAAGAAGATGAAGCCCTTATAGTCGATGCCTTCTGCTGCAAGTCCGTCTACGGTCGGGCGTATGATGCGGTCTTCAACCTTCTGCATCCATTCTTTTGTTGCGAAGGGCACAGGAGTTACGCTGCCCATTCCGCCGGTGTTGAGGCCTGTGTCGTGTTCGCCTATGCGCTTGTAGTCTTTTGCCTCAGGCAGAATTTTATAGTTCTTGCCGTCTGTCAGTACAAATACTGAGCATTCGATACCGCTCAGGAATTCTTCGATTACAACATTTGCCGATGCGTTGCCGAACATTCCGTCGAGCATTTCCTTGAATTCTTTCTTGGCTTCTTCAAGTGTCGGAACAATAAGAACACCCTTGCCGGCACACAAGCCGTCGGCCTTTAGAACATATGGAGGCTGGAGCGTTTCGAGAAATTTCAGTCCTTCCTCAATGTTTGTGCCGTTGAATGTCTGGTATCTTGCTGTCGGTATGTTGTGGCGCTGCATGAATCCTTTGGCAAAATCTTTTGATCCTTCAAGAACAGCTCCCTGCTTTGACGGACCGATGACGGGGATGTTGGCTGTGCGTGCATCATTCTTGAATTCATCATAGATGCCTTTTACCAGAGGATCTTCAGGTCCTACAACAACCATGTTGATGCCTTTCTCTACGGCAAATTCCTTCAGTGATCCGAAGTCGTCAGCCTTTATGTCAACATTCTCGCCTACATTGGCTGTTCCGGCATTGCCCGGAGCAATATATAGTTTCTCAACTTTGTCGCTTTGAGCTATTTTCCATGCCAGTGCATGTTCGCGGCCGCCTCCGCCCAATAATAATATCTTCATTTTTATGATAAGATTTGTTTATCGTTTTTACTTTAGATAATCCTCAAAATATTGTGTTATTCTTTCATGCAGGTGTACGCTTTGATGACCCATCATGTTGTGTCCCTCACCGGGATATACAAAGAAGTCGGGCTGCGTGCCTGCCTCGATGCAAGCCTTAAGGAATGAGATGGCATGCTGCGGAACTACAGTCGGGTCAACCGTGCCTATTATTATCTGCAGTTTGCCTTTCAGGTTCTTTGCTTTGTTTATCAGGCTTGTTTCTGCATAACCTTCAGGGTTGGCCTGCGGTGTGTCCATATAACGCTCGCCGTACATCACTTCATACCATTTCCAATCGATTACCGGACCGCCTGCAACGCCTACTTTAAATACGTCGGGGTAGGTGGTCATGAGCGATGTTGTCATGAATCCGCCGAAACTCCAGCCGTGAACTCCCATGCGTGTGGTGTCTACATAAGCAAGGCTCTTCAGATATTCTACGCCTTTGAGCTGGTCTTTCATCTCCTCTACGCCAAGGTGGCGGAATGTTGCCTGCTCAAAGTCGCGTCCGCGGTCGCACGAACCTCTGTTGTCGAGGATGAAGAGCAGATAGCCCTTCTGAGCCATATATGTTTCCCAGCTGCGGCTCGCATAGTGCCAGCGTGCCTCCACGTTGCGTATGCCGGGGCCTCCGTAGACGTATACAACGGTAGGATATTTCTTGTTAGGATCAAAGCCTATCGGCTTCACCATTCTGTAATACAGGTCTGTGGTGCCGTCGGCAGCCTTGATGGTTCCACAAGAATATTCAGGTACATTGTAGCCTTTCCATGGGTCGGCAGCTGTAAAATAGTTGACGTTTTTAGCGTCGCCTGTGCTTACAATGTTTATCTTGCGCGGTACGTCTGGTTCGCTGTAGTTGTCATAAAGATATTTTCCGGTGCTTGACAGAATCATCTCACAATGTCCGCCTGCGCCGCGTGTTGAAGCGTGGAAGCCTTTGCCGTTGTCAAGCAGAGTGCGCTTGCCGGTCTCTATGTTAACCATATAAAGGTTGTTCTGGATGGGGCTGCATTCTGTTGAAAGTATGATTGCGCTTTTCTTCGACTCGTTGAATCCTACGAGTTCAAGTACAAGCCATTTGCCGCTTGTTATCTGCTTGAGCTGCTCGCCTTTGGCATTGAACAGATACAGATGGTTGTATCCGTCTTTCTCACTCTGCAGTATGAACTTGCTGTCGTCCCAAGGCAAGAATGTGATAGGAGTTACCGGATGAACATATTTGTCGTTATGTTCCTTATAGAGAGTCTCGAGCTTGTTGCCTGTTGTTGCGTCATAGCTTACGAGCGCCATGTCGGTCTGGTCGCGGTTAAGCTCTATCATATAAACCTTCTTGCAGTCGGGGCTCCATGCTATGTTTGTGAAATAGCGGTCTGTTGGGTCGCCTGCTTTCAGATATATTGTCTTTCCTGTCTTCAGGTTATAAACGCCCACTGTAACCTTATGGCTTGTTTCTCCCGCCATAGGATATTTTATTGGCGTTTCTGTGGCAATGCGTGTGTCGATGTTAACGAGCGGATAGTCGGCAACCATGCTCTGATCCATGCGGTAGAAAGCTAGACTCTGTCCGTCGGGACTCCAGAATGTGCCTTTATATATTCCGAATTCATCGCGGTGTACGCTCTGTCCGTAAACAATCTCCCTGCTTCCGTCGGTTGTCAGCTGAGTGGTTTTGCCTTCGCCGTCGGTAACAAACAGGTTGTCATCCTTTACAAAAGCAACAGCTCTTGATGCGGCGTTCCATTCTGCGTTGCTTTCGCCTTCGCAGCTCTGGCGCCATACAACCTTTTTCGACTTGAAGTCGATGAGCATGCGCTCTTTCTTGCCGTTGATCAGTACGAGTGATTTTTCGGGATAGGGGAATGAGGCATAGAACAGGTGACGGATTTTGGTGCTGTCGTCTGTTCCGGCCCATTTGTTGATGTCGTCAACAGTAAACATCACGGTCTCTTTGCCGGTTTTCTTGTTGACCAGGCTGCATTCTTCCGTGTCTGTTCTCACGAGTTGGTCACCCCACCATGTAAGATACCTGTTCTTAGGCACCATGTTATGGTAGTTTTTGCCGCCGAAGTTAAGATCTTCGAGCGTAAACTGCTTTTGGGCATTTACAGCTGTTGTTGTTAGCATCATCAGTAATGAAAATAAACCCAATTTGGCTAAAGCCGCAATATTCTTATGTTTCATAATCAAAACGTTTTACGGTGATCGCGTTTGCCTTTGTTGTCTTTATAGCCTTTTCCGCCTTTGCGTCCGCCCCTGTCGCCGTTGTCGTCGAAGTTGCGGCCCTTGCGCTTGTCGTAGCTAAAATCCTTATGGTCGTCAAAGTCTCTGCGCTCACGGCCGCCTTTTCTGCGCTCGCGTCCGCCGTCGCCGCTGTCTTTGAACGAAATCTTGTGGAATTTGAACGTGCGGATGTCGCCTTCCTCGTTGTCATCTTCCTCTTCAATGCGCTTCTTGAACTCGCGGTTTTTCTTGAAGCGGTGCTTGTCGGCCATGGCGCGTTTCTCTTCTTCGGTCTTCAGGATGTTTCCTTCGCTTCTGAAGTCTTTCAGCTTGCCGTCAAATATCTGATATTTACGGAATTCGCACTCAAGCGAACCGTTGTAGAGAGGTATCTTTATTGATGGTTTCAGGCCTATCTGGTCGAAGCACTCCTCGCGATAACTGAGCACCCATGCATCGTTCTCTTTAAACTGATGTTTCAGTATTTCGCCTATAGTGCGGTAAGTTCCCAGCAGGTCGGGTGTAGATATTCTTTCACCATAAGGCGGGTTTGTCACCATTATAGCCTTTTCAGCAGGCTGCTTAAAGTTCTTTATGTCAGCCTGTTCTATGGTTATGCATTTTGTCATGCCGGCAGCCTTGACGTTGAGACGCGCCTTTGTAACGGCTGCAAGGTCGATGTCATAGCCATATATGTGGTGAGTAAATTCGCGCTCATTAGAGTCGTCGTTGTAAATCTGGTCGAAGAGGTCGCGGTCAAAGTCGGGCCATTTCTCGAAGGCATATTCCTTTCTGAACAGACCTGGGGCCATGTTGTGGGCTATCAGGGCAGCCTCTATAGGCAGAGTTCCCGATCCGCACATCGGGTCAACAAAGTCTGTTTCGCCTCTCCAGCCGGTCATAAGAATCATTCCGGCAGCGAGAACCTCATTGAGAGGAGCCTCGACAGACTCCTGTCTGTATCCTCTTCTGTGAAGACTTTCACCACTCGAGTCGAGCGACAGCGTACACTGGTCTTCGGCGATGTGCATGTTCAGGCGAATGTCCGGGTTGGCCACTGATATGTTAGGACGCTTTCCGAATTTTTCGCGGAACTGGTCTACTATGGCATCTTTCACCTTGTAAGACACAAATTTGGAATGTCTGAATTCCTCAGAGAACACAACCGAGTCAACCGAGAAACTCTTTTTCAGGTCGAGATACTGTGTCCAGTCTATTTTCTTTATTTCGTCATACACCTTGTCGGCCGTGTCTGCCTTGAAGTGTGCAATAGGTTTCAAAATTCTTATTGCCGTGTGCAACTGAAAGTTAGCCCGATACATCATTTCCTTGTTACCGGTGAACGACACCATGCGTCGTCCTGTCTGCACATTGTTAGCTCCAAGCTCTGTCAGCTCCTGTGCCAAAACGGGCTCCAGACCCATGAACGTTTTGGCGATGAGTTCAAATTCTTGTTCCATTATAAAGGTTTTTCTTTGTTATTTTGCGAGTGGTTGTTTTATTGGGTTAATTTGATTTTTTATATTTCCTTTTTTGCAGTTCTATGTCTTTTGGGCTACAAAGCACAGGCCTGCTGCAATCTGGTCAGACAGCAACTTGTGCAGCCGCTCTATGTTAATTCCGATATGATATGTGATTGTTCTGATATTTACCGTCGGCTTCCCATAATATCCGGGACACAAGATAGAACGCGAAAGCTCTATGATTTCTTTAAGCGTCTTGCCTGAAGGAAGCCGATCCCCGTCACGATGCCGGTGAAATAATTCCTTATGAGATTCCGGCTTTGACAGTCGTTCTGTTGTCGTGGTGAGAATCTTCGTTAAATTATCAGTGCTCATGCAATTTTTATATCTATAATTTCTGCAAAATTAATTCATTTATAATTAAAAGCCAAATTTTTTTTACTTTTATTCCGTTTGACTTTTTCATATCCGTTATATGATGTTGCATGTGGCTTGTCCGTGCGGTTTCGCGGCATGTGGCGTCATGCTGTTTAGCTTTTGTTTTTATATGTTTTGACATTGACTGGCATACAACTTGTCGGGCCGGCTTTGTCAAAAAACAGCCAAATTTGTTTTGTTCTGCTCTCAACTTGCATTATCTTTGCATGCCGAAAAGCGATGCCTATGCTTAATGTGGCAAGCTGCTGCATGGTTTTCAGGCTTGTTTTTGTTTTTTATTCTTATTATTTTCAGATGATATGGATTGGATACACGGCATAATAGAGCATACTCAGTTTCCTTTGTTGACGGCGTTTTTGCTTGGTCTTATAGTGGCACTTCACCCTTGTCCGCTTGCCACCAACATTGCAGCCATGGGCTATATTGCGCGCGATGTGGCTAACCGTCGCCGAGTGTTTCTTAACGGACTTTTCTACACCTTCGGCCGGATGATTGCCTATTCGGTGCTTGGCATGGTGCTTATCGTTGTTTTGCGCAACGGTGCCGACATGCTGTCGCTGGGCCACTGGTTCAGCGAGTGGGGCGAGCGTCTGCTGGCTCCGGTGCTCATAGTCATCGGATTATATTTCATGCTCGGCCATCTGATCCACCGCCATGAGCATTGTCCCAATGTGCATTCACGCGGACATCGCTTCCATGGGGCCGGAGGCAGCATGGCTCTGGGGCTTCTTCTTGCCTTGTCGTTCTGTCCAGAGAGTGCCGTGGTTTATTTCGGCATGCTCATGCCTCTTTCTGTCGAGTCGCACGGCGGATTCATGCTGCCCGTAGTCTTTTCTGTTGCCACA
This sequence comes from Prevotella sp. CAG:255, assembly GCF_000431195.1. Classification (NCBI taxonomy): domain Bacteria; kingdom Pseudomonadati; phylum Bacteroidota; class Bacteroidia; order Bacteroidales; family Prevotellaceae; genus Prevotella; species Prevotella sp. CAG:255. Next base: position 75,236 of record NZ_HF986806.1, read on the forward strand.
GCCATACCTACGGTGCTTATGGCCTGGGCTGTGGCTTACGGCCTTGCCGGCTTGTCGGCCATGAAGGAGCGCATGCATGTTCTTCAGCGCTGGGTCAGTGTCGGCGTGGGCGTCCTGTTTATCGGGGCAGGAGTGTTCTGCCTGTTCTTCTGATGCCTTCCGGCTGTCGGTCTTTCCGGTGTCAGCGTGCCTGATTTCCTTCAAAGCTTATGTTTACATGCTCAAAGCCCATGGCCTTCAGCATCTGCGTAAACTGCCTTTTGGCGTTGTCCTGTGCGTTTTCTATATTTTCTTTTGTAAGGCATCTTGCCTTCATTTTTGCATAGGCGCGCTTATACATGTCGGCCCTGTCCTTGTCGCTCCATGAGCCTGACTCGAAGAACGATTTTGTGCGGGCTTCGTCTATGAAGTTCTCGTCGAGCAGCTTTATCTTCGGCAGGGTTATCACGAGCGTGTCTTTGTCGGCTTTTATCCAGTCGGCCTTGGCTTCGCTCATGTCGAATCCGAGGCGCAGTGTGCCGTAGTATATGCGTATCAGCTCGTCGTCTTTAAAGAAGCCTTTCCTCACGGTGTCTATCATTTCCTCGTTTTCAATAGACAGAAACTCCCATTCGCCTATCTCTTTCATCGCCAGCACCTGTGTCGGCGTTATGTCGATCTTGTCGTCTACGTATACCGTGGCCTCGTTGCCCCTGCACGACCTGACAAGATATGCCGACGCAATGATGGCTACAAGGATGACGATGAATATTATAGATAGCTTCAGGCGTCCTATCATCAGCCACATGCTGGCCCATTTGCTCCTTTTGCGGCGGTAGTTATTATTGAATTCTTCCATTTTCGATAGTGTTATTTTCAAGAATCATCGGCAGGTCGCTGTCGGTGAATTTCTTTCTGAACGTTATGGTTATGTTCTCCTCCTTGTATCCCATTTTGGTTATCATTGGTATCAGGGCATGCGCTGCGCTCTCCTTGGCCATGTCGAGTATGCCCAGCCGCGGTATGCTGCTGATTATCGCCGCCCGTCCCTGTTTCTCGTAGTTGGCCATTTCGGCGTCGCTGAAGTTCGACCTTATCAGCGACACGTGCTTCTTTATCTCGTTGTGGTCAATGCGGCTTCCGGTCAGCTCAACCTTCGGGTCGGGCAGTATTATCTCTATCTTGTCGCCGTTGCGCCTTACGTTCTTTTCAGAGAAGTTGCCGAAGTCGATATATGCCTTCAGCGTGGCGTCTATCGGTATGGCTATCTTTCTCGTCGTGAGCGGCACGGAGAAGTCGAACTTCTGCTGCAGGAACGAGCCTTTCAGCTTCACCTGGTCGTCGTGCGTTACAATCTTGTGCACCTGATATTCAGCCGTGTACAGCTTGGCGCATTTCTTTATCTGCATCACCATGACAGGTATGGTGTCTATCTTTTCGGCTTCTCTTTTCACGGGCTTTCTGTCTGTGCATGCCGTAAGCATCATTGCCGCGAGTGCCAGATATAATATTATTGTTTTCATACTTGATTACAAAGTTAATCAAAAAAGTTATAATTACGGCGTCATTCAACCGTTATTTTTTTGCGTCTTTTATATTATTTTGATGTTAAAGCCCGTTTGTTTTTCTCATTGTGTAACCGTCAAATCAAATTTAAGGCTCGTTTAATTATTTTTATTTTGTTCTTCGTGCTATTTGCATTATCTTTGCACGAGTAATTCTTAAAATACTGAAATGAAATTAACGCACACATTGATTTTTATGGCGCTGATGTCGGTCGCCGCCGTGTCTTGCAGCGAGAAGAAACAGCCGAGCAACATCATTGCCCATAAACCTGTAAAGAAGGCGCCCTCAGCTCCTGTGAAGATGCAGAATTCTGATTATGAGGATGCCGTGAGTTGGATAGGAAGTTCTTATAATGTCAAGATAAGCCGCAGGTCAGACACCGGTCTGCCGCTGATTGTAGACGACAGCGGCAACAAGTATTACGACAACGTTATAACGCTGAGCGTCGTACGCCCTGACGGGTCAGAGTTTTTCAACCGCAAGTTCACCAAGTCTGATTTCTCGTCATATATCGGTGAAGAGTATGCCAAGAAGAGCGCCTTGCTCGGCATCGTGCTTGAGAAGGCAGACGGCGACAACCTGAAATTTGCAGCCAGTGTGGGTGCCCCCGACGTGCTCAGCGACGACTATGTGCCGCTCATCATCACTATTTCGCGTACAGGAGGAGTGAGCATTCGGAAAGACTCGCGCATCGACTCTAACAGCGATCAGCCCGACTATGAGGATGAAGGTGTATAGACTGTTGTAACATATTGATAATCAGTAGATTGTAAAAGGCCGTCTTTTAGCTCCTAAAAGACGGCCTTTTACATGCCGAAAGCATACCTTTTGCAGTGTGAAAGGTATGCTTTTGTATTTTTGCAGAATATGTATGCCGGTCTGATTGGCTATTTCCGCTGTCTGAACTCATGCGGAGTTATGTCGGTTATGCGCTTGAAGAACTTGCAGAAGAAACTCGGGTTGGGGAAGTTTAGCTCCTCGGCTATCTGCGCTATCGGTGTGTTGCCGTATCTCAGCATAATCTTTGCGTTGGTTATCAGCGCGCGGTCTATCCATTCTTTTGCCGTTATTCCGCTGGTCTCCTTAATCACAACGCCGAGATAGCGCGGCGTTACGCACATCTTGTCGGCATAGAACGACAGAGCGTGCTCCTTCTTGTTGTAGGTGCTCACCAGCTGTATAAACCTGTCGAACATCTCCCTGTTGTGGGGCTTGTTGTGTTCGTCGGTGTCGTTGTGCTTGTTTTTCAGAAACTTATAGTAGTGGATCAGCGAATATATTATCCCGTCTATAGTTTCGTCAGGACAGTCTTTCTGTCGTGCAATCTCCCATGCCGACAGAAACATCCTGTCGGCAATGTTTATGTCGCTCTGTCCTGGTGTGGCCACAAAGTTATAGGCGTTGCGGTTGTATTCGCCCGGAATTTTTCCGCTGAACACCATGTTCATCTTCTCGTTGCTTATCATCATGCCGCACATCTCGAAGTCATTCGAAAAGTGGTTCACCTGTATTATGCTCCCTCTTCCTATGAATGCTATCGAGTTTTTCTCCAGTTTATAGTCTCTCAGGTTTATCGTTATGCTGGCTTCTCCCGCCTTGATAAATGCCAGGCGGCAGTCTTCTATAATATAAGGTGTGCCTGTCTGAAGCAGGTTACTGAACAGCTTGTGTCCTGTGCGCAGCATGCCGACGTCGCGGCCTATAATCTGTAGTGCGTTTTTCTGCTCGTCGATATTTCCTAGCATGGATTTTATCTCGGAGAATGAAAAACGTTCAGGATACATGTTGTTTGTCTTCATAAAACGTATTTTTTGAGTGCAAAAATAATGAAAATGTGGAATAAAGGCAATAAAATACTCATATCTACACCTTTTTTACGATATTTTAAGTACAAAAGGGACATTTTATAGCTTTATAGGATAATACTTGTAGTGTTATTATTTGCTACCTTTGCACTGTGTTCTTTTAGTTGCCTGTATTGCATTAGTTGCTACATCTTGCAACGGGCTTATTGGTATGAAATATTAATTATATGTGAATAACAGTGATATGAAACGTTTAATTGTTTTTATTGCGTTGGCCTTGTCGTTCGTGTCGGCCTTCTCTCAGATAACGCTCGACGAGTGCAGGGAGCTCGCCCGGGCCAATTATCCGCTCATAAAGCGTTTTCGCCTGGTTGAGCAGAGTCGCTCATTGTCGGTGAGCAATGCCTCCAAGGCATGGCTTCCGCAGGTTTCTCTCAATGCCCGCGCCTCTTATCAGAGCGAGGTTACGCGGCTTCCGGTAGACATACCGGGCGTAGAAATCAGTCCGCTTCCTAAAGACCAGTATGACGTCAGCGTTAATGTCAGTCAGCAGATTTACGACGGCGGCAGCGTCAGCTCATCGAAGAGACTTGAAGATGCGCGCAGTGACGTGGAGCGTGAGCAGGTCAACGTGGCCATTTATGATGTCTACGAGCGCATAGATCAGCTTTATTTCGGCATATTGCTCCTTGACGAACAGATAAGACAGGTAAGGCTTCTGCAAGACGACCTGTCGCTGAGCTATCAGGCTATAAGCGGAATGGTGCGCGGGGGAGTGGCCAACCAGACCGACCTTGACGCCGTTAAGGTGGAGCAGGTGAAGGCCGTTCAGACAGAAACGGGTCTTGTTACGTCGCGTGCCACTTATCTGAAGATGCTCTCAACATTCATCGGCAAGCCGCTATCCGGCAGCGTGAGCCTTGTCCGTCCGGCTGAGTCGGATGTTTCGGGCATGGTCAACAATCGTCCTGAACTCGCCCTTTACAGTGCGCAGAACCGTCTGCTCGACCAGCAGCTCAAGAGTCTCGACACGTATCTGCGCCCGCGTTTAGGTCTGTTCCTGCAGGGCGGTTATGGCAATCCGGCACTTAACATGCTTAAAAACGGCTTTGAGGCTTATTATAAAGTTGGCGCAACGCTTACGTGGAACTTTGGTAGTCTGTATACACGTGCCAACGATAAGCGCAAGATTGAGACCGAAAGACTCAACATACAGGCCGAGCGTGAGGCTTTTCTCTTCAATACCGGCCTGCAGAGCGAGCTGCAGCGCGGCAACATAGAGAGTCTGCGCCGCCAGATCAGTCAGGACGACGAGATAATAGCCCTGCGTGAAAACATACGCTCAAAGGCTGATGTCAAGGTGGCAAACGGCACCGAGACCGTCAACGAGATGCTGCGCGACATCAATGCCGTGAGCGAGGCAAGGCTCACAAAGGCCTTTCATGAGATACAGCTTTTACAGGAAATATATAAACTTAAAAACATAAACAACTTTTAGCCGTATGAAAAAGTTTGCATTTATATTCTTGTCCGTGGCCCTTGCGGCATGTTCTTCGGGCAGTTCCGACTATGACGCCACGGGCATGTTTGAGGCCACAGAGGTGATAGTTTCTGCCGAGCAGAACGGCCGCCTGCTCTCGTTCACCGTAGAAGAGGGCGACCGCCTTCAGGCCGGCAGTCAGGTCGGACTAATCGACACCGTTCAGCTCCAGTTGCGCGCCTTGCAGCTCGGTGCCACAAAGGATGTGTATGCCACGCAGCGTCCGGACATAGAGACACAGATAGCAGCCACGCGTCAGGAACTGGCCAAGGCCGAGGCTGAGCAGCGCCGCTATGAGGCTCTGGTGAAGGACAATGCCGCCAACCGCAAGATGCTCGACGATGCAGTGAGCAACGTGCGTGTGCTGCGCCGCCGTCTTGCCGCTCAGCAGTCGTCGCTCGGCAAGAGCACAAGCAGTCTTAACAGTCAGATGACTGCCACAGAGATACAGCGCCGCGAGGTTATCGACCAGTTGCGCAAGTGTCATGTCGTGTCGCCCATCAGTGGCACGGTGCTCGAGAAGTACGCAGAGCAGGGCGAGTATGCCACAACGGGCAAGCCTCTGTTTAAGATAGCCGATGTCGTCGACATGAAACTCAGGGCTTATGTAACAGCCAGTCAGCTCAATTCGATAAAGACAGGGCAGAAAGTCAGGGTGTATGCCGACGAGGGCGATGACAAGCGCCGCGAGTATCAGGGCGTGATAACGTGGATATCAGACAAGGCGGAGTTTACTCCCAAGACTATACAGACCCGCGACGAGCGCTCAAATCTCGTCTACGCTGTGAAGATTTCTGTAAGAAACACCGACGGTCTAATTAAAATAGGAATGTATGGCGACGTCAGGTTCTGATGCCGGGGGCATAGTATGGGCCGACGGTCTCTGCAAGAAATATGGCAAGACTGAGGCTCTCAGTCAACTCTCATTCAGCGTTGACGAGGGCGAGATTTATGGCATCATCGGTCCCGACGGCGCCGGCAAGACCACTCTTTTCCGCATACTAACCACGTTGCTGTTGCCTGATGAGGGCAAAGCTGGCGTAGACGGACTTGATGTCGTGGCCGGCTATCGCGACATACGCCGCCGCATAGGCTACATGCCGGGGCGCTTCTCGCTCTATCAGGATCTTTCGGTAGAGGAAAATCTAAAGTTCTTTGCATCTGTGTTCAATACTACTGTTGAGGAAAATTATGCCCTTGTGGCTGATATCTACCGTCAGATAGAGCCTTTCAAGGACCGCAGGGCGGGCAAGCTGTCGGGCGGAATGAAGCAGAAACTTGCGCTCTGCTGCGCCCTTATCCATGCTCCGCGAGTGCTGTTCCTCGATGAACCTACAACGGGTGTCGACCCTGTGTCGCGCCGGGAGTTCTGGACCATGCTGAAAAAACTGCGCGATGAACACGGACTAACCGTGCTTGTGTCAACGCCATACATGGATGAGGCGTCGTGGTGCGACCGCATTTCGCTTATGCAGGGCGGCCGATTTATGCAGACCGACACGCCTGTCGGCATTGTTGAGGCTTATGCCGACAGGCTGTTTGCTGTCATGGCTGCCGACATGCACGGGCTTATGACCGGACTGAAGGCATGTCCGCTCGTTGCCACTTCGTTCTCGTTCGGTGCAGCCTATCATGTTACGCTCGCGCCAGGTGCAACCCCTGACGCCCTGCGCTCGTGGCTCACGGCAAAGGGCTACGCCGAAGTCGGCATAACGGAGATAAGCCCTTCGGTTGAAGACTGCTTTATGGCATTAATGAAAACATCAGAAAAATGACAGACGAAAAAGTTATAATAGCAGAAAACCTTACAAAGCGCTTCGGCAGTTTTGTTGCCACTGACCATATATCCTTCAGCGTAAGACGCGGCGAGATATTCGGATTTCTCGGTGCCAACGGTGCCGGCAAGACCACGGCCATGCGCATGCTCTGCGGTCTGAGCCGCCCGTCGGAGGGCAGGGCAGTGGTGGCAGGCTTCGACGTTGCTTCGCAGGCAGAGCAGGTGAAGCGCCACATAGGCTATATGAGTCAGAAGTTTTCGCTCTACGACGACCTGACCGTGGCTGAGAATATGCGACTCTTCGGCGGCATATACGGCATGGGGCGCAGACAGATAGCCGAGCGTACTGCCGGCATGCTTGTCGACTTGGGGCTCGAGAGCGAGCGCAACTCTCTTGTAAAGTCATTGCCGCTCGGCTGGAAACAGAAGCTGGCTTTTGCGCTTGCCATATTCCATGAGCCGGAGATAGTGTTCCTTGATGAGCCTACGGGAGGCGTCGACCCTGTTACCCGGCGCCGCTTTTGGGAGCAGATATATCAGGCTTCCGACCGCGGAATAACTGTGTTTGTCACCACTCACTATATGGACGAGGCCGAATATTGCGACCGAATGTCAATAATGGTAGACGGAAAGATTGAGGCTCTCGACACTCCTGCTGCGCTCAAAAAGAGCTTCGGGGCCGACAGTCTGTATGATGTGTTTTTCAGTCTTGCCCGCAGGGCCAGGCGCACTTAGGGCTGGGCGGAGTCAGTATTGTTTTTCGTGTTAATGATAATTATATGATATGAGACGGTTTATTTCTTTTGTCCACAAGGAGTTTTGCCATATCCTGCGCGACTGGCGCACCATGCTTATCCTGCTGGTTTATCCCGTAGTGCTGATAGTGCTGTTCGGGTATGCCGTCACCACAGAGGTTAAGAATGTTCGCGTGGCAGTGCTCGACTTGTCTCACGACGCTGTTACGTCTAAGATTTGCGGGCATATTGCCGCCAGCCGTTATCTCGTCATGGCAGCCGCGCCTCACAGCCGTCCGGAGGTTGAAACCATGTTCAGGCGCGGCGACATAGATGTGGCGGTGATTTTCGAGAGCGGCTTTGCCGACAATCTTCGCCATGGCGGCGATGCCCGTGTGCAGATACTTGCCGACGGCAGTGAGCCTAACCAGGCTGCCGTGCGTGTGCAGTATGTCGAGCAGGTGCTTGCGGCAGCCAAGAGCGATGTCGTGGGAGATGCCGTAGGCCGTGGCTTCACGATAGTTCCCGTTACGCGCATGCTCTACAATCCGCAGCAGAAGAGCGAATACAACTTTGTGCCGGGCGTTATAGGCATGATTCTGTTGCTTATCTGCGCCATGATGAGCAGCATAGCCATCGTGCGCGAGAAGGAGAGCGGCACCATGGAGGTGCTTCTGGCGTCGCCCCTGCCGCCGGCTTGCATCATCCTTGCCAAGCTCGTTCCTTACTTCGTGATATCCTGCATAAACCTTGCGGCAATACTGCTGCTGGCTTTCTATATGCTGCATGTGCCCATGGCGGGCAGCCTGATATGCTTTCTCGGTGTAACGCTGCTCTACATACTCGTGTCGCTCACGCTCGGACTGCTCATCTCTACGCTTGTCAGCACGCAGATTGCGGCCATGATACTGTCGCTGCTGCTCATCGTGCCCACCATCTACCTGTCAGGACTCGTGTTTCCGCTCGAGAGCATGCCGGCAGTTCTGCGCGACATCTCGGCCATTGTTCCGGCGCGGTGGTATATCGACGCGGCGCGCAAGCTGATGATTCAGGGGGCAGATGCCGTTTATGTGGCTGCCGACGCTGCCGTAATGGCTGTCATGGAGGCGGTTTTGCTTGGCGTATCTCTTAAATTGTTTAAAGTAAGATTATAACTGCGTTATGGTGATAAGATATTTGATAGAGAAGGAGTTTTTGCAGATTAGGCGCAACGCCATTCTGCCCAGATTGTTTGTCATGCTGCCTCTTGTCCTGCTCATAGTGGTTCCGTTTGCCGCCAATCAGGAGATAAAGAACCTTAAGTTCTGTGTCGTCGACAACGACCACAGTTCTTTTTCGCGGCGTCTTGTGCAGAAGATAGACGCATCGGCATATTTCTCGCTGGCAGACTATTGCGGCAGTCATTCGGCAGCCATGCGCAGCATAGACGGCGGCAGTGCCGACGTGGCTGTTGAGATAGGGCACGACTTTGAGCAGAATCTTGTAAAGACGGGCGTGGCAGACATTAATGTTGAGGCCAACGCCGTCAACGGCATGAAGGGCATGCTGGCTCAGGCATATATGCTTCAGATAATAGCCGACTATGCAGCGCAGTTTGGCGAGGAGCACGGCATTGATGCTTCGGGCGTGAGCCTTGCCGGAGCAGATGTCAGGCCGAGGTTTCTTTATAACGGACAGCTCGACTACAAGATGTTCATGATTCCGGCTGTTATGGCCATGCTGCTCACGCTGCTTATCGGCTTTCTGCCTGCGCTGAACATCGTCGGCGAGAAGGAGAGCGGCACGATAGAGCAGATAAACGTAACGCCGGTGGGGCGGTTTAGTTTTATCTTCTCCAAACTGATACCTTACTGGCTCATAGGTCTGTTCATGCTTGCGTGGTCAGTGTTTCTTGCGTGGCTCATCTACGGAATGCTCCCGGCGGGCAGCATCCTGTTGCTGTTTCTCTATGCCACCTTGTTTCTGCTCATCGTGTCGAGTCTTGGTCTGATAGTGTCCAACTATTCGTCCACCATGCAGCAGGCAGCTTTGCTTATGTTCTTTTTCCTCGTGATATTCATCCTTATGAGCGGCATGCTCACGCCGGTGTCTGCCATGCCCGAGTGGGCGCAGCTCATCACCTATGTCAATCCGCTGCGCTATTTCATCGAGGTGCTGCGCGCGCTCTATCTTAAAGGCAGCGGCTTTGCCGACCTTCAGATGCAGTTCTTTGCCATGCTGGCTTATGCCGCCGTATCGTGGACATGGGCTATATGCAGCTACAAGAAGAGTGCATAGCCTTTTCAGCGTGGCATGCGGTACCTGGCTTTATCTTTCAGCCGCCGTTCCGCCCTGCCGCTATCGTGTTTGCTGCATCCTTTTATTAAGGCCTTTGGATGTCTCGGTTCGATAGAACAATGGTTGATAAAATCTGTAGAGCAATAAGTATAATACTTTTTCCTAAAAAAACTCGTCACTCGTCACATTTGCTTTTAACATGTTGATTGTCAATATGTTGCAGTGTGACGAGTTGGCGTTTCAACTCGTCACACTGCAGTGAAAATCCCGGTCAGCCAAAGTCACAAAAGGCATTTTGGAGATAAAAATGCCATAATGTGATGAGTTGAAAATCCAACTCGTCACACTCTATCTTGTTGTGTTACAGATATTTATATGCCGATGTGACGAGTGATGAGTTTTTCAGAAAAACTTTTTTGTTTTTCTCCGCATGTGTCCTTTCCTGATTTCGGTTGACTTCACACCGTTTTTTCCCTGATTAAGGTTGATTCCAGTTAAACTTATAACTGTTATTGGTTGACAATGTCATTAAAAATTTTAGTTTAATGCCGTGTTGTGAATATCAGATTTTTATGACATTATCATCATTACCCCCCGTTCTTGTCATATTGTTATTTATCCAAACAACGCTCCTCATTTTTCCAATATGTCCCCTTTTGCATCCTGATATGCCATGTCTCACATCGCAATATGCCGTCTTTCGCACGGCAAAAGGTGGCATATCGCATTACAATATTATTGTTTATGCGAGTAGCTTTATCAGCTTTATTTGTCGTTAATGCAGTTTTGGTTTCAGTGTTCTTTATAGAAAATAAAAAAGCAGGCTAAATCTAAAGACAGATTTAGCCTGCTATTCAATAATAATGAGTGTTTTACAGCACAAGTTCAACCGGACAATGGTCGGAGCCGTATATCTCGGTGTGGATGCTTGCAGATTTTATTTTTTCTGTCAGGCGGTTTGACACGACGAAGTAGTCGATACGCCAGCCTGCATTCTTTTCACGCGACTTGAAGCGGTAAGACCACCATGAGTAAATGCCTTCCTTGTCGGGATAGAAGTAGCGGAAAGTGTCTGTAAAGCCGCTTGCAAGCAGTTGGCTGAACTTGTCGCGCTCCTCGTCGGTAAATCCGGCGTTTTTTCTGTTTGTCTTCGGATTCTTCAGGTCGATTTCCTTATGAGCCACGTTCATGTCGCCGCACACTATTACGGGCTTCAACTTGTCGAGGCGCATGAGATATTCGCGGAAGTCATCTTCCCATTTCATTCTGTAGTCAAGCCTCTTCAGTCCGTCCTGAGAGTTTGGCGTATATACGGTTATCATGTAGAAATCTTCCATCTCGAGAGTTATTACGCGTCCTTCGTGGTCGTGCTCCTCTATTCCGAGTCCGTAGCTTACGCTGAGCGGCTTATGTTTAGTGAATATGGCTGTGCCGGAGTAGCCTTTTTTCTCGGCATAGTTCCAGTAAGACTCATAGCCGTCAAACTTCAGGTCGAGCTGTCCTTCCTGCATCTTTGTTTCCTGAAGACAGAAGAAGTCGGCGTCGAGCTGTTTGAATATGTCGCTGAAACCTTTTCCCTCACAGGCCCGCAGTCCGTTTACATTCCATGAAATTAGCTTCATAATGATGAATGGTTTTATATGGGTTAAAAAATAAAGGGCAGACTTTGTTAAATCTGCCCTCATTTATACTTTTATCGGTTTCTATGTAAAATTAGAATTTTGCCATCTTTATGGCATCAATTGCACACTCGTCACCCTTGTTGCCCAACTTTCCTCCGCTGCGGTCTTTAGCCTGCTGCAGGTCGTTGGTGGTGAGCAGTCCGTAGATTACTGGAATCTCGCTCTTGGCGTTAAGACGTGCAATGCCGTAGGTTACGCCCTGACAGATGTAGTCGAAGTGAGGAGTCTCGCCTCTGATAACGCTTCCGAGGATGATTATTGCGTCATATCCGCCGTTGAGCGTCATCTGGTGTGCGCCGTAGATAAGTTCGAAGCTTCCGGGAACTGTCTTTACGTGTATGTTTTCAGGCAGTGCTCCGTGTTTCTCTAGTGTCCTTACGGCACCTTCGAGCAGTGCTCCTGTTATTTCAGGATTCCATTCGGCAACGACGATGCCGAAACACATGTTGCTTGCGTCGGGTACTTTACCGTAGTCGTAGTCAGAAAGATTGTGCAGTGCGGTAGCCATTATTTTACAGAAACTCTTTCAATATATTTGTCAATATCCTGCGAAACGGCAGAGTTAAGATACTTTGTCTTTATATCCTGATAAATCTGCAGAGCTTCGCTCTTCTTGCCCTGGCTCTCGAGAATCTCACCGGCCTGGAGCAGGAATATAGGCGAAATGCTGTTGTTGGTGTTGTCGGCAGCTTCGCTGTCGGCCATGCTTGCAGCCTTCTTGAGATATTCAACAGCCTTGTCGAGCTGCTTAACGTGTGCGTAAGCATTGCCAAGTGCAGCTACGGCAGAGGGGCTTATCATCTGATCATCGGCAGGAGAGAACTTGTCGAGATATGTTACTGCGTCGTTCCATTTGTCGAGGTTTGCATAGCAGAGTCCTGCATAGAGGTTTGCCAGGTTGCCTGCATCTGTGCTGCTGTAGTCAGATGCGATGTTTACGAATCCGACATATCCGGCTCCGTCTCCCTTCAGCGCCTTGTCGTATTGCTGATTAGAGAAATACTCCTGACCTTTAGCCAGTGCTGTGCTTGCTTCCTGCTCTTTTGGGCCTGAAACATAGGTCTCATAGCAGATGATACCTGCTACAACAAGGATAATCGCCACGATGGCGATTGAGATTGTTTTCTTATGTCTCAAGAAAACAGCCTCTTTCTGGTTGAGGGCGTCGTTCATTGTGCCCTTCTGTTCATTAAGATTTGCCATTTATATTTATTTTTATAATTAGCGGTTTATAAAGCGTGGCAAAATTACGTAAATTATCTGGTATTGTGAAATTTATTACATACTTTTTTTGTTTTTCATTGATAAATCAAGTAACTTTGCATGACAAAAGCAGCATTGGGCAATCGTAAATGTGTTATTGCCGGTATATGATTTTTATTGCTGTCCTCAAGTTGATAATTTGTCGGTAAATATGTTTTTAAAGAAGATATCCATAGTCAATTATAAGAACATCAGGGAGGCCACTCTCGACTTGTCGCCCAAGATGAACTGTTTCATAGGGCATAACGGCGAGGGAAAGACCAACATGCTTGATGCTGTATATTATATGTCGTTCTGCCGCAGCGCTTACACAACGAGCGACGCCAACGTGATACGCCACGGTGAGGATTTCTTCGTGTTAGATGCTGTTTATGTAAACGATTATGGCGATGAGGATTCTGTGTTTTGCGGCATGAAGCGCGGCTCAAAGAAGCATTTTAAGCGTAATAAGAAAGAATATAAGAAACTGTCGATGCATCTAGGCATGATACCTCTGATATTTGTCTCGCCGTCGGACACGGTGATGATTGAGGGTGGGAGCGAAGAGAGACGCCGGCTTATGGATGTGGTTATTTCGCAGTATGACAATTCTTATATCGATGCCCTTAACCGTTACAATAAGGCTCTGCAGCAGAGAAATACGCTGCTTAAGACAGAGGAAGGGCCTGACATTGAATTGTTGTCGCTGCTTGAGGAACAGATGGCTTTTTACGGAGAGGCAATTTATAACAAGAGAAACGACTTTATAGCCGAGCTGACTCCTTTGTTTCAGACGTTTTACAGCCGGATCTCTCAGGATAAGGAAGAGGTTTCGTTGGGCTATGTGTCTCATTGTCAGCGAGGTCCGTTGCTTGATGTTATCCGTCGCGACCGCATGAAAGACCTTGCCGTGGGCTATTCTCTTCATGGTGTTCACCGCGATGACCTTGAAATGCTTATTGGCGGATATCCGATAAAGCGTGAGGGCAGCCAGGGACAGAACAAGACTTTTGTCATAGCCCTGAAGCTGGCTCAGTTTTATTTTCTTAAGCGCACTGGCTCAAAGACCACTCCGATACTGCTTCTTGACGATGTGTTCGACAAACTGGATGCACAGAGAGTGGAGCAGATTGTGAAGATTGTTGCGGGAGACGAATTCGGGCAGATTTTCCTGACAGACACCAACCGCGACCATCTTGACCGTATATTGAGCAGTTCGTCGCTTGATTACAGGCTCTTTTATGTTGATAACGGCGACATTATGCCAAAGGAGGTTGCCGATGTTTAAGCGTGATGTTCAGACTCTGGCGGATATCCTGCAGAAATGTTTGAGGCAGGACGGACTAGAAACGCCACTGCAGCAGAAGCGTCTCATCGACTCGTGGGATAAGGTTGTAGGTAAGGTTATTGCCGGATATACGGCAGAAAAGTTTATCAAGAACCAGACGTTGTTCGTCAAGATTCTTAATCCGGCGCTGCGTGCTGATCTTACGATGATGAGAGACAGACTTGTGAAGAATCTGAACATGGAGGTGGGCGCCAATATCATTGTCGACATAAAGTTCTTCTGATATCTTTTTTCGCATGCCGCATTTCGACATGTGTAGCGATGTGCTTGATTGCTTTTAAAAAAACATAGCAGCAATCAGATTGTGTCATCATTTTGCAGCAAGCCTATTCTTGCTTGTTAGAACTTTCGCGTATTTTTAGAATCATCGGTACGATTTCTTTGTAAATCTTTTTATCGCCGCGGATGTTTCTCAGAAGCAGGTCGCATGCTTTCTCGCCTGTAAGATGCGCCTGGTCCATTATAGCCGAAAGCTTTGGCGTTACAAAGGCGGACGACTCTGCTTCGGTAAAGCCTATGATGGCTACGTCCTTAGGTATGTGCAGTCCGAGGGTCTTTATTGCGTCAAAGGCAGCATAGGTTATGATGTCGTTGAAGGCAAGGATTGCGTCTGGCCTGTCTTCGCGTTTGAGCAATTTCAGAGTTTCGTTTCGCGCACTTTCGTAGTCGATGTTGCCGTTGATGACAATAGAGCGGTCAATTGTGATGTTTCTTTCGCGCAGAGCCTCCAGGTAGCCGTGTTTGCGGCGCTTGACCATGTCGAGATGTGTTGGTCCGCCGATAAATGCGATGCGCTTGCTGCCGGTGTCGATAAGGTGGCGTGTAGCCTGAAGTGCGGCTTCATCTCCGTTTGACACGACAGATGAGAATATGTCAGGAAGGCAAGTGCGGGCAAAGAATACCAGCGGTATACCCATCTTGTTGATTTCTGTGAAGTGAGAATAATCCACTGTATCCTGCGCCAGACATGCTATAATGCCTTCAACGTACATGCTGACAAAGTTGTCAATGGCTTTTTCTTCTCTAATATGGTCTTCATGGCTGTTGGCTGCCACAACGGCATATCCGGCCTTCGTTGCAAAATCTTCTATTCCGTCGAGTACGGCCGCATAATAATGTGTTACCAGATTCGGCACAACAACGCCTATTACTTTAGGCTTCTGTTGCCTCAGGCTTTGTGCGAATGGGTTAGGGCGGTAGTTGAGCTTCTTGGCAAGCTCTTGTACGCGAGTTCTCATTTCCTCACCTACTTCGTGGCTGTTTCTTAATGCGCGCGACACTGTCGCAATGCTGACTCCCAACTGTTCAGCCATTTCTTTTAAAGACGTTCTGCGTGCTGCCATTGCTACCTGTGTTTGTCGAATTGTTGAAGGAATAGTTAAATGATTATTGCAAATGTAATCAAAAAAAATAAAATACGCAAACGTTTACGTAACTTTAATAAAAATCGCTCAAATAGCAATGGCTCATTGCCGGTTTTATGGCATACTGAAGGTTATGCGTAGATGTAAAGACGTTGCTGACAGTGGTGAAATATTGTTTTCAGGAGCACTATTGAAGCGTGTAGACTGATACCGGGATTTGCGCCTGCGGCACCGGTTGTGGGTATGACAGTTTCCTGATGTCCGGTCAGATGGTGAGTATATTGTTTCTCCCATTTGGGGCAGAATGTGTGAAAAAACACAAACCCTTAAGCCGTTCTGTAGTTAGCTTAAGGGTTTGTGCTATGTCGAGACAATTTAATTTATACTTTTGTTGCAGAAAAAGAGGTTACATGGGCAGAAGCTCTTCGCCCTCAAGTTCACATGAAGTGAATCCCATTTCTTTTGCTTTTTCTTTGTTGAATGCAAAGTATGTGGCTTTACCTTCCGTGCATATCTCGCCTTTTGAGTTTTCGAGCGTAACCTCAATAGTTACCAGGTTGCGTCTTTGTTCGGCTATGTGCGCCCTCAGCGTGATTTGCGGTTCTGTTGTCATTACCGGCTTCTTGTATCTTATTTCGAGATGAGTGGTCATTCCGCTTGTCTGCAGTTTTCTGAAAATCACCCATCCGGCTATTTCGTCAATGAGCGTGCACAATATGCCTCCGTGCATGGTGTCTATCCATCCCTGATAGTGGGTCTGCGGTTTCCAGAAGCTTATTATGTTGTCGCCGTCTTCAAAAAACTCCATATGTACACCTATCGGATTGTCGGGGCTGCATCCAAAACAGTTGTATCCTTCCTTATCCATCCATGGATTTTTAATCTTTCTCATAGGCAATAAATTATTTATGGTTGTTATCTGATTTCAGTGTCACCATGTCTTAGAACGTAAGTCGCATCATAAGCCTTACGCCGTTCTTGGTTGCCGTAGGCAGATGGTTGTAGTTCAGACGGTGTACATACTGAATATGTATAATCTTGAATATATTGTGGATTCCGGCAATTAGCTCAATATACGGACGCTTGCTGTCCATTATGTATGAACCTTCCGGGAATTCCATTAACATACCGTCGCCTGCGTTTGCTGCCAGGGTAGGGTTGTTCTTGTCGGTAAGTGTGCCCCAAAGGCATTTTATGCCAAGCCACTCGCGCCACTTTAGTTTCTTGAGGAGCGGTATGCGGTTGAATATCTTTCCGTTCAAGTCCCACGATATGTCAAGGCTTGCGTATCTGTCGTTAAGGAACTCCATGTTGTTTATCAGGTTGAATGTTTCGTCACTGATGATATACGACAGGTTGGCGGCCGGCATTATGAGCAGCGGGAACGGCACCTTGTTCCATTGTATGCCGCCTTTTGCCAGGATGTCAATCTTTCCCCAGCTGTTCAGCCACAGGCGCTTGTATATGCTTGCTTCAGTGAAGTTGTAGTCGTAGTCGCCTCCGAGGAAACCTTTTATACCTGTGGTGTGCGACAGTGTGAATACTGGTGCGTCGAGGTTCACGGGCAGACGGCGCTGCTTCGTATTTATGAATGTCTCACCCGGAGCATATCTCAGTTCAATGCGTGCTTCGGTTGTCCTGAATTTTCCCTGTCCGGTCATGGCGTCTTCCATGCCGACCATAGACAAAGGCTTGAAGAAAAGGTCGCCGCAGGCTTCGTTCTCTTCTGTCTTCAGGCTTATGGTCGTTCTGAATCCCCATTCCTCTTCACGTTCGAACGAGAGCTGCTGGCGGTTGTAGAACATCATTTTTTCAACCTTAGTCCATTTCAGAGCCGTGAACACGTTATCCTTGTCGGTGTGCATGAATTTGTCTGAAGGTGAACATACGTCGTAAGTAGAAGTGAATGTCAGCGTGCGTTTCGGGAACTCTCGCGGAAGATATTCCTTCTTGTTAAACGAGTATGTCAGCTCGCCCTTGTAATAGTTCTTGCGGCTGTCCCATCCGCGTGCATAATATCCAGACAGGAACCAGTGCGGGTTGAGGTTAGCCGTTGTCTGTGCGCTGATACGAGTGCGCACTCCGTCAATGAAGTTAGAGCTTATCATCGTGTTGATAGGTCCTATGTCAACCTTACTCGGATGATTCTGACTTCCTGTCTCAACAAAGTTCTCTATGAATGCCCTTACACCAAAGATGATATACTTGAAGGCTTTCTGCTGACTCAGATTGTTGATGAATGCATCCATCGAACTTTCACTTTTTGTCAGCTCTACGCTTCGGTATTTGTCCCAGAAAGCTTCGTCGCGCATCATGGCATTAGACTCATGCAACACTTTCGTCTTGCCCTTAAACAGCTTGTCGGGCAGTTCGTCAAAGGCATAGTCGCTCATTCGTGTTGTTCGTATGACTATGGCTTTGGTTAGGAACTTGGCTATCGACATTTCAACGAACATGTCGTCGGTTGTCAAAGCCCAGTCACCTTCGGGCAGGCGGGTGTATTCCTGTATAATCTGAAGATTGTCGACAAAGTTGACATCGCTTTTCTTTGGAAGCGTCAGGTTGCATCGTTTTACGTGCAGCGTTGAGTCGGCCAGAATCCATATTTCGCCCCTGAATCCGAAGTCCTGCTGGTTGTTGGGCAGGAACTGCAGATGGAAACACTTGTCTCTGTCAACGTATACGGTGTCGACAATGTAGAAACGGTAAAATGATATGGCGTCCTTGCCGATAGGGCTTGTAAACGGATATTGCAGCAGACGGATCTGGTCGTCATACAGGTCTACGTCTGTGAATACGTCTTTTAGCACGTTATTCAGGATGTCTCCTGTCTCAATCAGGTCGTTGACACCCGATGAACTTTGTCCCATTATTATCGACTTCTCGGTCTTAGGGTCTTTTCTGTATATGTTTCTTGTAACAGTCTCGTCGACAGACAACGGCAGAATGAGTTTGTTGTTGTACGGACAGGTCTCAATCTGGTTAATCAGCCATTTTTTCTTTTTCAGTTTTTCGTTCTCAAGCTCGGTAGGCTTAATGTCGTTTATGGCGAACGTTATTTTCTGATATTTGTTAAACTGATAATAGTCGTGGTTGGCAAGGTCGGTGCGTTTCTTAGCCGCAATGACACGCTTCATCAGCTCTACGGCCGGATTATTCTTGCGGCTGTATTTGCTTCGCTTCGTCTTCACCGTTACGCCTTTCAGCTGCTTGGTGTCAGTTTTGAGCGTGATTTTCATTTCTGAAGGCGTGTTCGGGCCTATCAGAATGGTGAGTTCCTGATATCCAACGGCGCTGAACGTTAGCTTCTCACCGTTAAGACGCTTTATAGAGAAGCGTCCGTAGGCATTTCCCGACGTTGCAATCTTCTCTTTTTTATATTGCACGCTGGGAAACGGAATGGTGTCGCCGGTGGATTCTTCAACAACAACACCTGTTATTGTCTGTGCGCCTGCTGCCTGTGCCAGTATTAAAAGAAGTAATATCAGAATATTTTTCATTATATGATTTTCTGTTTATTTTGAACCGTTGTTGTTTTTAGCGTATGAAGGGTCCGGTGTCCTTTGCATTAAAGAATCTGACTCAGGTCGGTTATGATCTTGTCAGGTATGGTCTCATCATATTTTTCGTCGGTCCAGCCTTCGCCTTTGAACCATATAGTCTTGCATCCGGCTTTCTTGGCAGGTGTGATGTCCTTGTAGAAGCTGTCGCCTACTACGGTTGTGTCGGCGGGATTTAGCTTCAATGCCTCTACGCCGAGAGTGAATATGCGTGGGTCGGGTTTGCGTATGCCAACGACGGCCGACTCTATAATATTAAGAAACAGATTGTCGAGTCCGAACTCCTTAAGCACCACGCTGATGTTGCCGTAGAAGTTGCTCACGAGCACCATCGGATGATTCTCGTTTATGCGGGTCAGCACCTCGCGGCTGTGACTCGTCTCTCTCTTCACCTCTTCATAAAGGTCTTCGAGTATGGTCTTATGGCTTTTTACATATTCATCCTCTGACACGTTCCAGTAGCCTTCTGCCATGAGATATTCCATCTCTATGCGCAGTTTTGTGTCGAGCGTTTTGTGGAAAGTGTATTCTGGCTGAATTATGGGGTGTGAGCCTAACGTGCGTTCTGCATGAACGTATGCCTCGCGAAACTGTTCTTCAGTTACAGGTATGTTGTGGCGGCTGTAGGCATGCCATAGCACCTTGCCCCAGTGGCGGCCGGCTGTGTCGAGCGTGCCGCCGTAGTCGAAGATATATCCTTTTGTCATTGAATCTTTTTTGTTATTTTCTTGCACAGTGATTCATGCTTCTTGTGCATGTAGATATACAGAATGTTCATCAGCGTTATCTCTATGAGCATGTACACCCACGGGCAGCCGAGCAGGCATGTAACGTAGATGCATATTGCGCGCGTATTGAAAGTCAGGATGTTGGTGTACTTCATCAGCGGACGGCTTCCCTCAAGAAACTCCTCTCTGATGTCGGCCGGCACCTGCGATGCGCTGCCGTATTTTTCTTTCATCACCTTTATCATCTTCTGAAAAGCAGGCGAACGTTTCTCCTGACTCTTGCAGTAGTTGGCGTAGTTGTAGTAGAACAGATGCTCGAACAAGGCTCCGCGCTTGGGCAGCGACTTGTATATCTTTATCTGACTTTCGTAAGTGT
Source organism: Prevotella sp. CAG:255 (assembly GCF_000431195.1). NCBI lineage: Bacteria > Pseudomonadati > Bacteroidota > Bacteroidia > Bacteroidales > Prevotellaceae > Prevotella > Prevotella sp. CAG:255. The sequence goes on from NZ_HF986806.1 coordinate 95,214, forward strand.
CGAGTTCACTGCCTTCCTTGCCTTTAAGGAAAAACAGGTGTATCTGACGGTAATAGTCGGAAAGCGAGCTCTGAGGCGAATGGCACATCACTCCGGCAATGAAGGCAATGACCCATATCCACAGGCCCCATTGTATGTCAAGTCCGGGGATGGTCTGTCCCATCATGCGGTATGAAAGGGCTGCATATATTGCAAAGAACCACACGTCTCCTGAGAAGCCGTCGAGCACTCGGCCAAGAAGCGTCTTCTGTCCCGTAAGACGTGCAAGCTGTCCGTCGGTTGAGTCGCAGAAGTTGGCAAACATAAGCAGCACGATGCCTGCAATGTTGTGCATTATGTCTGTGTATGAGAACATCCATCCGGCGCCGACGCCCAAGAATATTGACAGTATTGTTATCGTGTTAGGGTGGACGCCTAGCTTCTTCCACATCAGGGCGAACATCAGTCCGATGGGGCGCGTGAAGTGAACGTCGAGCCACTCTTCCGTATCTTGTGATTTCAGTGATGCGTTAAGCATCTCTTTAAAATTGCTCATAAGTTTCTTTCTGTTTTTTATAACGTTACATCTTTTTGCAGATTATCTCTGCCATGGCCTCGGCTGCCTCTTCGCGGCATCTTGAAAAGCTGGGCCAGTCGTTAAAGTCTATTATTGCATACGAGCCGTCCTCGCGCACAATGCAGTCGCCTCCGTATATGTCGATGTTTATCAGCGATGCAGCCTTCTCGGCGTCGGCCTTAAGGTGTGCGGTGTCAAACTCATAGTGGGCAGGCTTGCCGTTGACACGCTCGTCGCCGAATTTCGACACGCCGTCGTCACCAGGATAATATGTCCTGAAAAAGTCGGTGCCCCTGACGCCGTAGAATTTCACGAGGTCGCCCATGACGTGTGCGGTTACCACAATCTGCGTTATGCCTCTTGCCGCAAAAACGGCTATTTTGTTGTCTCTTTCAGTCTCGTCTGCCGCGAACACCACGTCGTCTTTGCTCTGTGCTGCTTCGTCGCCGCGCTTAATCCAGTAGCCGCTTTTGCCGGTGAGCGGTGCCACGGGTATGCCGTTGCTGCGCATCACGCTGTCTATGTTGGCTCTTGCGCATGCCCTTACGCCTTCGGGCGAGTTGATAACCGTTGTGCCTAGACGCTGCTGTTCCTCCAGAAAGTTTAGCGTAGAGCTGAGGCGTCCCATGGTAAGAATCATGTCAGCGTGTCCGCATTCGCCCAGTTGCTCTTCCTTTACGGCTGTTGTTTCGTGCCCTTTTGCCTGAAGTCTTGAGCATACGGCGTCCATTATGGCCTTGTCTTTTTCAACGGAGTTAGGTGAGAACTTTTCGGCACGGTATATAGCTATCACCTTCTTCATGACTCTCCGTTCAAAAACTTTTCAGCCTTGGCTATGTCGCCGGCATGGTCAATGTCGAGCACCTTGCTGAAGAGCCTTGCCTTCAGGCGGCATCCTGCTGCAACGAGCGCGCGCTGAAAGTTGCGCATGCGGCTGTCTCCGCGTTCTATACACTGCCGCAGGATAGTTATTGCTCCGGGGGTAAGTCCGTAGATTCCGCCGGAAATAAGCTTGCAGCCGTTATGCTCGTCGAAGAATCCCGTTATGTTCATGTCGCTGTCTGCTCCTACATACAGCGGCTTTTCGTCGTCGATAAAGTCGGTTACGCCCATCATTCCGTCGGCTGTTCCGTTCTCAACACATTCGTTAAACTCTTTGATGTATTGTGCAAATTCTTTTTCGTGGAATATAGTGTCTACCGTGGTCAGGCAGAACGGGCCGTCTTCAAGATATTTGCTTATTTCGTAGAAGCTGTGCATCGAGCTCGGCGTGCTTTTCACTATATATTCAAGCGGCACGGCTGTTCCGTTAAGACCTTTCTCCTTCAGCTCTGCCAGATGCTGGCTGACGGCAGTCATGTTGCTGTTGCATATTACGATTATTTGTTCCGCGTGGTTATCCATGAACACGCTAATCAGCCGGTCAATCAGGCAAACGCCGTTGACTTTGACCAGAGGTTTGGGGGCATTTACGCCCTCTTTTGCCAACCGTGAACCTTCGCCGGCGGCAATAATGGCATATTTCATAAAGATATCTTTTTACTCAATGAGTGCGCAAAGTTAGCCATTATTGGTGAAAGTAGAAAACTTTTTAGTGTATTTTTGTTTTTGCATAAAGGTTATAATTACAATATCTTAGCCGCATTTCCGCTCTGAATGTGCCTAAAATTAATGTGTTTGAATATCCTTGTTATTTTATCTGCATATCAGTGTCATTAATAAAATTTAATATGTCGGCAGGTCTGTTATTGTGGTTTGTGCCGTTCTGTAATGTCGTCAAGCGGCGGCAATGCCGTTCGTTTATATATATTTATATAGGTGTGGCAGCACTGGTAGCAGCTGTATCAGCCTGCATTTCAGATAGTATATTCATCATTTGTGTCATGCACGGCATGGAGTGTGTGGTGACCTTATAGTATAAAGGATGGTTATGGATTGATGAGGCGCTTGTGCTCGCCGTACATCATATTGCAATATGTCTGCCGGATAATCATAGCAAAGTGTCAGACGGATTATGTCTGAGTTTTTGTGTGAAATAGAAATGCTTTGTCGTTCATATCAGTGCTTTTGGTAAATCATGTTTACAAAATGCGGCAAATGTTACGTTTCTTTTTGTAAAAGCATGCCTTTTACCGTTCCAAAAGCCACGTTTCTGACTTCAAAAGCAGTGAGTTTGCAGTGCATTTTGCTGCCTTTTATATGGATTTTATGTGATGATTTGTTGCACAGATTGCCAGGATTTGAACTAACACGCTGATTTAATATGCTTTACGTCTGCACACTAATTCTGCGCTATTTTCGGATAAATGATTTTAATTTTCAAATACCCTCGTTGTGCAACGTCGACAAAAATCATAATGAAAGCATATGGCGACAGATGCTTTCATTATGATTTGAGTTAAAAGTAATGTAGTTGAAAAAATATTAGGTCATGATGCCTGTATATAAAATATTTCGCTATCTTTGCCGTCGGCGGTAGTGCCCGTTTCTCTTTCTGTTATGTCATACGCTGATTGTAGGCACGTGTATATTGGCAGACAGAGATGTGGTGCAAGCTAAAAACCTTTCGGTGTTTCGGCTCATTGCGAGTAAACATTGTTTGTTTTATTTGATATTAACCTCTAAAATTTTAAGGTAATGAGAAAAAATGTTATTCTTACGGTCATTGCGCTCATGATGTCTTTATCTTCGGTCATGGCTCAAGACAAGGTTTATCAGTTGTCGAGTCATATACTTGACATTAACACCGGTCGCCCTGCGCAGGGCGTAAAGATTGTGTTGTCTAAGCTGTCAGGTGAAAATAACTGGAGCGTCATGGAGGAAAGAATTACCGACGGGAACGGACGCGTTAAGGATTTTCTTGAGAAAAGGACAGGTGCTGACAACTGTGGCGTGTATAAACTTACATATTACGTTGCCCCGTATTTCGAGTCGCAGGCACAAGACACTTTCTATCCATTTATCGACGTGGTGTTCGAGATAAAGGACGATAGTCATTACCACGTGCCGATAACGCTTTCGCCTTACGGATATTCTACTTATCGGGGCAGCTGAACCCGGCGCAATCTGCGCCTTCATGCAGGTCTGTCTGCTGCTTTTCTTATGGCATTATGTGCAGATCTGATTGCCGCATATTGCTGATTAATGTTTTCTGCCGGTGTGTCTACGTCGTCCGGGTCTTGTTTCAGGCAAGATGTTCCGGCGATTAAGGGAGTAACACATCCGGCAGAAAACATTTTGGTAAATAATAATTCTTCAGTATTTATGCACACATCCGGTCGGTGCTTATCTCACATTTACGCTCCCTGATCCGGTTACGCTCTCATCATGTTTATCCACCTTGCCTTGAATGTCGATAGAGCCCGAACCTGTTATTTTGCTTTTTGCATAGCCGATGTTTGCATTGTTAAGCTCTATAGAGCCCGATCCGGTTATGCTGCCGGTAACGTTTTTAATTGTTGCGTTGCTGATGCTTATCGAGCCTGAGCCAGGAATGCCCATGTCGCTTTGTGCCGTAGTGAGACTGTTTATTTCAATGCTTCCGCTGCCCACGACGCCTATTGACGATTCGTTGCATATTATGCTGTTGATAGAAATGTCTCCGCTTCCGGTTATCTTCAGCTTCAGCCTGTCGGTGTCGATGCCCTCTTTGGCGCTGAAGTTGCCCGAGCCGAGAACAGACACGCCTCTTATGTTGGGCGAGGTTACATATACGTTGACATCCTTGCGCGGATTTCTTAGCAGTGACATCAGTGATATGCTTTTCGACTCTTCCTTGATGTGCAGCGTGTTGTCCTTGCTGTATATCTTCATCCGTTTTATGTCTTCCTCATTTCCTGATACTTTTACGGAAGTTTTGTTCCCCTGTATGAAGTAGACGTTGTTGCTTCCTTCAATGCTGATGTCGGTAAAGTCGTTCACGTTTATGTTTCTCTCTACATAATTTTCACTGTTCTTTACGGCATTCTCCGTCTTGCATGCCTGTAGCGCAATGGCCATCAACGGCAATAAAAGTAGTCTGATATTCATATTCTTCATATTTTTATTTTGTTCTTTATATCATTAAGACGTAACAGAAGCTGAAAAAGTTGCACGCCATCAGACTTTTTTCAGGATTAATAAATAATCTGGCAAGTCAGACTATGAATCTCGTCGGACGTCGGTCAGTATGTTGTTCTGCTCACTCTGCATATTGATGCTGTTGTCAGTCTTTTTAATTTCCTTGGTTGTCTTGCGGTCTGCTTTTATCTGCATAGGCAGTATTGCCGGTAAAGAAAGCAGATACTTGCCTGCCTGATGCAGCGTAAAGATACGGCAGGATGACAACGGCTGGTCAGGATAAAAAACGAAAAAAGGTTGGCTCAGGCCTTACGGCCGTTGCCAACCCCAGTTTAAACAGTTTTGATTATCTGAGAATATTATTATTGTCTTTCCTCAAGAAACTTTCTTGCGGCGCGCAGCTGATGGCGCATGATGCTGACAAACTCCTGGCTCTCCTGCAGAATGTTAAGATAGAGCAGCGACACTTTCAGGTTTGTGCTGTTGTCCTGATACATGTGGTCTATCACATTTTTGCGCATTGCTGACAGCTCTTCCTTAAGTTCCTCTGCTATGGCGAGAGTCTCCTGATACAGGTCGTATCTGTTGGTCGAAATCATCTGCTCTGTGTGGTTCATCAGTTCGCTTATCTTGCGGCGCACGCTTTCAAGCTCGTTGAGATAAACCTTAGGCAGCGGGTTGAAGTTGTTGTCAACGTGCTCCTTTATAGGGTCGAGCATACGTTTCAGACAGTAGATAAACTGCTGGTTGCTGTTGGCTCCCAGATGGAACCATGTGTTGCGCTCGATAGCTATGTCTCCCGGTATGCGTCTCATTGCAAGAAGTTCCTTGCGGCGGAATTTCTTCAGCTGCGACTGCTCCTCTTTCAGTGCATTTCCGCAGTGGCGCAGTTCGCGCAGGCTCTCGTTGCTGATGCCTTCAACTATGCGGTTGTACTGCTCAAGGGCAAATCTTGTTACGAAGCTCTGTGTGCGGGCAACATGCTTTGACAGCAGATCCCATACAATCTCTTTGTCCTTTGTGCGCATCATCAGCTGGAACACGTCGTCTTTCTTCTCCTCCTTCACCTTCTTTGCATAGTTGCGGTTGCTTCTCCAGAGCAGGTAGATGTCGAGGCACATGAAGGCAATCATTACGATGAATCCGCCGAAGTGCATCAGGGCACATACTATTGCGCAGACTGCAAAGGCAACGCCGGCTGTTACGAACCATCCGCCGATTACTGATATTACACCTGTTACGCGGAACACGGCGCTTTCGCGGCTCCATGCGCGGTCGGCAAGTGAGCTACCCATGGCAACCATGAATGTAACGTATGTTGTTGAAAGAGGCAATTTATAGTTTGTACCAACTACGATGAGCAATGCTGCAAGCACCAGGTTGACAGCTGCACGCACCTCGTCGAATGCTGCGCCCTGAGCAAGTATCACTTCTTCTTTGTTGAATCTGCTGTCAATCCATTTGATGGCTTTGGCAGGTATTATCTTTGATACGGTTTCGCCGATGTCCTGTGTGGCTCTTACCATACTGCGTGCCACGCGTGATGATCCGAACATCTCGTCGCCCTCATCCTGACGGCTCAGGTCAACGCTGGTCTTAACCACGTTCTGTGCCTTCTTTGATGTGGCCATTGCTATGATCATTATGATTCCGGCAATAAGCAGATAGAGCAGAGGACTCTTGGCTGATGTCATGAGTGAGTCCATCATGAATGAGTCGTAGTTGCCGTGACCGTTGGCAAGGAAGTCGTTAAGAGAGTCGAGACCGGCAAGAGGCACACCGATGAAGTTTACAAGGTCGTTGCCTGCGAAAGCCATGGCAAGGGCGAATGTGCCGAGAAGCACAATCAGCTTGAACACGTTGATGCGCAGAAGATGGATTATCTCCATGAGTATTGTTGAGGCTATCAGTGTGATAATCATCAGCATTGATGTGTTCTCCTCAATCCATGTACGCGCTGTCTCAGCGATATACGGCGACTTGCCGATACCCTTGATAAGGATGAAGTATGTAAGTGTTGTGAACGCTATACCGCCGAATATGGCTATTGTGTAGCGCAGGTGTTTCTTGTAGTTGAATGTAAAGATCAGTCGTGAAATCCATTGCACGATAATTCCGAAGAAGAAGGCGATGGCCACCGACACGAATATGGCAATGATTACGCTCAGCGCCTTGTCGCTGTTAAGCAGGTCGTAGATGGTGAGTGACGGATCGGCATGCATCTTCAGCATAGCCAGGATGAATGTACCTCCGAGAAGCTCGAACACAAGCGATACTGTGGTTGACGTAGGCATACCGAGAGTGTTGAACACGTCGAGTATGATGACGTCAGTAACCATTACGGCCAGGAATATCGTCATTACTTCCTGAAAGGTGTAGTTCTCCGGCCTCATTATGCCATGGCGTGCCACGTCCATCATTCCGGCGCTCATCACGGCTCCGATAAGTACACCGACGGAGGCAACTATCAGCACCGTACGGTATTTGGCTACTTTGGCGCCAATGGCCGAGTTTAAAAAGTTAACCGCGTCGTTGCTGACGCCAACAAACAGGTCGAAGACTGCAAGCAAAAGCAGAAATGCGACAATTAAAAAATAAATTTCTGTCATAAACTGTAATTTGTTATGAGTGATTCCGTTTTATTTCACGCTGCAAAAGTAGAAAATACGTGTTACAGCGGTTTTAAACAGATGTTTCATTTGTGTTACAATTATGACATTGCGCACTTTTTTTGTCGTATTATATAATAAGGTATACCTTTGTGTTTTGTGCCGGCAGCGTTGTGTTATATTAACTTTTTGCAGGTTAAGGTGATAAGAGTTCCGAATAGCACTGTGCCGGTGATAACGGCATAAGGGCCGACATGGGTGAGTCTTTTTGCGTTATGAGTCAGACCGCTTGACCATGCAGGCCCTTATGCGCCGATGTTGCAGACGTTGTATTACACCCTCTGCTCGGTGTTGTTCAGTTTCAGCATGTTTTCGGGCACGCTGCTTTTTATTGTATCTATGAGCATGTTGAGCACGGCATGCCTTACGAAGCTCTTTGTCGTCATCATGATAATCTCTCTTGTCGGTATTGGGATGGCGAAGGGGCGTATCAGTTCTCGCTGCCTGTCGGAAAGCTGCGGCAGGGCAAGTTCGGGTATGAAGGTTATGCCCTTGCCGTTCTCAACCATGCGCATGAATGTCTCTATGCTCCCCAGGCTATATGTTGTCTTGCTTGTGCGTGCCTCCTTAAGGTCGCAGAATTTTACCAGCTGGTCGCGGAAGCAGTGCCCCTCGTCGAGCAGCCATATAAATTCGTTGTTAAGGTCGGCCGTGCGTATGCTCTTTTTCTCAAACAGCCTGTCCTCGCGCGACACGTATGCAATGAACTGCTCGTAGAAAAGTGTGGTAGATGCAAAATGCTCCATGTTGTCCAGCCTTACCAATATGGCCGCATCTATTTCGGCCCTTGCGAGGGCTCTCTTTATTTCTTCGGTCTTCATCTCTATGACCTTTAGCTCCATCTCTGGATGCTGCGATGTAAGCTGAGGAAAGAAGCGCGGCAGCAGATAAGGCGCTATGGTGGGCAGTATGCCTATCCTGAATGTTCCGCCAAGAGCCTGCTTGGCCTCAGCAACAATGTCTTTTATCTTTCTTGCGCGTATCAGCACCTTCCACGACTGCTCTATCACTCTCTGTCCTATGTCGGTAGGAGTAACGGGCTGTGCCGTGCGGTCGAATATCTTTATGCCCAGCTCGTCTTCAAGCTTTTGTATCATGGAGCTAAGTGTGGGTTGCGTTACCTTGCAGTATTCGGCTGCCTTGGCAAAGTGGCGCAGTCTGTAGACGGCCACGATATATTCCATTTGTTGTAGTGTCATGTTGCTGTTGCTTTTTGTCTTCAGGCCGCAAACATACACATAAATTCTGAAAAGATAAATTTTTGAGCCGAATATTTTTGTGCTGTCATCATTTGTGGGTATGCCGTTTTGTATGTTCCGCTGCCGCATGCGGCTTAGTCCCTGCAGCAGTGTGTTTTGCCTTGTTTCAGGCAGGTGTAGATCCATGTCTGTATGTGCTTTACGGGGCCGTTATAGGTTTTGTCTATCATGCAATAGAAAAAATCTGTTTGCTTTGTTTTGTGTCGCAAACTATCTTTGCAATGTCAAAACGACATAGAGCTGAAATTTAATAATAACAATTTAAAAAACTTATAGAAATATGGAACCAATTATCAATGCACAGATGCCTGAGTTCAAGGTACAGGCTTTTCAGAATGGAAGTTTCAAGACAGTTAGCAACGAGGATTTGAAAGGCAAGTGGGCTTTATTCTTCTTCTATCCTGCCGACTTCACTTTTGTTTGTCCTACCGAGCTCGTTGACCTCGCAGGCAAGTATGAACAGCTGAAGCAGATGGGCGTGGAGGTGTTCTCTGTCAGCACTGATACACATTTTGTCCACAAGGCATGGCACGATGCTTCAGACAGCATAAAGAAGATTGAATATGCAATGCTTGCCGACCCCACAGGCGTGCTCTGCCGCGGATTCGGTGTGATGAAGGAGGACGAAGGCGTGGCTTATCGCGGAACATTCCTCGTGAACCCGGAAGGACTTATAAAGATTGCAGAGATACAAGATAACAGCATAGGCCGTAATGCCGACGAGCTCTTGCGCAAGGTTGAGGCTGCACAGTTTGTGGCAACACACGACGGCGAGGTTTGTCCGGCTAAATGGAAGGCTGGCAGCGAAACACTGAAACCCAGTATAGACTTGGTTGGTAAGATTTAGTCTTTATTGTTCGGTCGGATTTTCTGATATGACATGTCAACGAATCCGGCCTTTCTTGACTTTTACGGACAGCATTTTTTAATTTATAGAAAAAACAGAACGGGTATGTTGGATAAAGGTATATTAGATCAGGTTAAATCGCTTTTGGGCGGACTGAAGTCTGAAATAGGAATTAAGGCCGTTTGTGGCGCTGCGCATACAAAGGCAGAGGAGTTTGGCGACTTCTTGAAGGATTTCTGCTCATGTTCAGACAAGCTGAAGCTTGAACTGACCGTAGAGGATAGTATCAGACTTGAGTTTACATTATATAAAGACGGCGCCGACACAGGCATCGTGTTCCGTGGCATCCCCGGCGGCCATGAGTTCTCATCGCTGCTGCTTGCAGTTCTCAATGCCGACGGACAGGGAAAGAACATGCCCGACGATATCGTTGCGCGCCGCATCAGGGCCATCGGTGGTGATATAAAGCTGCGCACTTATGTCTCGCTTACATGTACCAACTGTCCTGACGTGGTTCAGGCGCTGAATGTTGTGGCACTGCTCAATCCGTCGGTGAGTCATGAAGTTATCGACGGGGCACTGTGGCAGGACGAGGTTGAGCGTCTCGGCATACAGGGTGTACCGTCTGTTTATGCCGGCGACGAGCTTATCCATGTAGGCCGTGGCGACTTGTCGGCATTGCTGTCTAAACTTGAAGAAAAATTCGGCACTGCTCAGACTGCCTACAGCTTCGAGCCTGTTGAGCGAAGCTATGACGTTGTAGTTGTTGGCGGAGGACCAGCCGGTGCGTCTGCCGCAATCTATTCGGCTCGCAAGGGGCTTCGTGTAGCCGTTGTAGGCGAGCGTGTCGGCGGTCAGGTTAAAGACACTGTCGGGATAGAGAACCTTATCTCGGTGCCTCACACCACGGGCGACAAGCTGGCATCCGACCTGATGAGCCATCTCGGACATTATGCCATTGACGTGTTTGAAAACAGAACGGTGGTGAAAGCCGAACTGGGCGGTAAGCAGAAGTATATCCATGCGGCAGGAGGCGAGAGCTTTGTTTCGCCGGCAGTGATAATAGCAACAGGTGCAAGCTGGCGCAGACTGGGCGTAGAAGGTGAGGCCGACTATATTGGCCGCGGAGTGGCTTTCTGTCCTCATTGCGACGGTCCGTTCTATAAAGGCCGGCATGTTGCTGTCATCGGCGGAGGCAATTCGGGCATAGAGGCAGCCATAGACCTTGCCGGAATATGTTCAAAGGTAACCGTACTTGAGTTTGCAGATGAGTTGCGTGCCGACACTGTGCTTCAGGATAAGGCCAGAAGCCTTGACAATGTTGAGATATTCACGTCGATGCAGACAATGAGAGTGATTGGCGACGGCAAGAAGGTGACGGCCATTGAGGTGAAAGACCGCAAGACCGAAGAGGTGAAGACCGTGGAGCTCGACGGCATATTTGTGCAGATAGGACTGGCAGCAAACAGCAAGTCGTTTGAAGGTCAGCTGGAACTTACGCCGCGGAAGGAGATAAAGACAGATGCTTATTGCAGAACCTCTATAGCAGGCGTGTATGCTGCCGGCGACGTTACCGACGTGCCTTACAAGCAGATTATAATTGCGATGGGCGAGGGTGCCAAGGCTGCCCTTTCTGCTTTCGACGATAGGGTGAGAGGACTGATATGATGCCTGAGTGCGGTTTAGTTCAATAGGTAATAATCACATATTTTCATTTTATAAGGTTTATAGATTTTTATAACATTATTTTTATTCTTCATGTTAGCATTAGCATGCCTTTTGATCTGCGAAAGGCATGCTTTTGCGTTGTAATATGTGTCCTTTTATATCGTGATATGTGCCCTTTTGCGTTATGATATGCCTTCTTTTGTGATTTATATGCAGGCATATCCTTTCTCGGGTATAATGGGGTTCAGGCAACTGATTATAGCATATGTCTGTAGGTGAGACAACTTTTACCATAAATGCAGCATGCTTGTGTCATCTAAAATCAGTAAAACGGCTGTTTGAAGTCAACCAAAATCAGGAAGGAGAGGAATGAGAATACACGAAAATATTTTTTGCAGAAACTCGTCACTCGTCACATTCCTTTCCATCTGCCTGATAATGAAGTGGTTAGAGTGTGATGAGTTGAAATCCCGACTCGTCACGGATAATCATGTGTGACGTTTTAAAATCATAACTCGTCACACTTTAAATCGTTGATTGTCAGTTTGTTATGTGTAGATGTGACGAGTGACGAGTTTCTGCAAAAAAACTTTTTCCGGTTTGTCCGCATCGTTTTGTGTTATGGGCAGCAATATGCCTTTATGCATTTTCTGCGTTGCTATATAAAAAGAAAGACACCGTTATTCTCAGATAACGGTGTCCATCTTTATGTCGTTTTCCTCATGAGGAATTTCTTTCTCTTTCTGAAAGTCGAAGCATACGCCTATCTTGTAGGCCTGTGGAATATTCTTCAGAAACCTGTCGTAATACCCCTTTCCGCGTCCCAGCCGGTTGTTGTCTGCATCGAAGCTCATGCCGGGCACGACAGCCGTAGTAATCTTGGCGTAGTCGGTGAAGAGTTTTCCGTTGGGCTCCATTATGCCGTAGCTGCCCTCAGCCAGGTCTTCCTTGCTTTCATACACCCTTATTTCCATGTTCTCGCCGTCAATTACCTTTGGCAGCAGCACCGTCTTGCCTTGCCGGGCCAGCAGTTCCACTGTGTCGTGAGTGAACACTTCGTCAGGCAGCGAGTAGTACATTAATATAGTGTCGGCATTGGCCACCTCGCTCATGCCGAGCAGCCTGTTCATGATCGGAAGCGACAATTCTTCCAGTTGCTTTCCGGTGAATTGCCGTTTCCTCTCGCGTATGAGTTTTCGCAGTTCCTTTTTTTCCATGGTTATGCTTTTAGATTCATCTTCATGTCAACGTATGGTACTGTCGTTCCCGTCATGGCCGTCTTGCCGTCCTTTTTCTTGTCTTTTGACTCCGGCTTTTTGGGGAATGCCGCATTGTTCTTAAACACATTCAGCGCAGCCTTTATCACGTTGTCGTCAAGATTGAGATATTCAATCCAGTCTTCCTCGTCCATGATGTTGTATATAATCCGGCTGTTGATGTATCTTTCGAGCAGGTTGTGCGATTTCTTTATCATCAGGTTGCGGCGCTGCAGTCCGTGCTTGTCGGCATAGGTGGCAAACTTGTCTACGGTGTTCTGCTTTACAAGATAGTCGGCAAGCTCCATCATTTCGGTGAAGTTGTTGAGCTTCAGGCGGTTGTCGTCGGTATAGACGAATGCAAACTGCAGTATTAGTCCGCTCATGCTTGCCTCCTTGAAGTATGAAGTTATGCCTAAGGTGTCTTCCGGAACGAAGATGTCAGGCGTTATGCCTCCTCCGCCGTACACTGTGCGGCCAATGCTTGTGTGATAAGCCGGTCCGGTGTGCTTGATGCTGTCCTGTGAGAAGAATTCACCATGCTGATATCTTACCAGCAGGTCTTCCTCGTAGTCTTTGTCGTCTCCCATCACGTATGGCTTCTGTATGCATCGTCCTGACGGTGTGTAATAGCGTGCCACGGTCAAGCGTATCATCGAGCCGTCGGGGAAACCGATCTGCTGCTGTACGAGACCCTTGCCGAACGAGCGGCGGCCTATGATTGTTGCCCTGTCGTTGTCCTGCATGGCTCCGGCAAAAATCTCTGAAGCCGATGCCGATGTCTCGTTTATCAGCACTACCAGCGGAATGTTCTGATAGCTTCCGCGCCCGTCGCTCTTGTAGTCTTGTCTTGGCGACTTGCGGCCTTCTGTATATACGATGAGGCGGTTCTTGGGCAGGAACTCGTTGGCCATCTGAACGGCCGACTTCAGGTATCCGCCTGTGTTGTCGCGCAGGTCGATTATCAGGTTGCTGAAGCCTTCCTGAGAGAGCTGTGCCAGGGCGATGAGAAGTTCGGGATAAGTGTTCTCGCCGAAGTTCTTTATCTTGATGTAGCCAGTGTTGTCGTCGAGCATGTATGTTGCGCTGACGCTCTTCTGCGGAATGTCGCCTCGGGTTATAGTGTAATATTTTATACTCTTTTGTCCGTAGCGCTGCACGCCTATTTTCACCTTGGTGTCTTTAGGCCCTTTGAGGCGTCGCATAGCTTCTTCGTTAGTTACGACCTTGCCTACGAAAGGCTTTCCGTCTACGCTCACAATCTTGTCGCCGGCAAGGATGCCTGCCTGTTCAGCCGGGCCGTTCTTTATTACGCCCTGCACGTGTATGGTGTCGTTTCTTATGACAAACTCAATGCCCACGCCCGAGAACGAGCCTTTCAGGTCGTCGGTGGCCTGCTGTACGTCCTTCGCACTGATGTAGACAGAGTGGGGGTCGAGGTCAGACAGAATCTGAGGTATGGCCTTGTCAACTAGCGAGTCGATGTTAACCGCGTCAACATACTGGTCGTCTATGATGTGCAGCAGATTGTTCAGTCGGTTGCTGCCCGAGTTTATTATGTTCAGGCGGTTGCCTGAAAAGTGGTTAGCGTAGAACGTACCTATTATGATGCCGATAATCACACAAAGAGCCATCAGCAACGGCATCATGCGGTTTGATTTATTCGGATTCATGTTCGTCAGGATTTAGATATATAACTTCAATGTCAGCTCTTTTAAGAAGATTTATGCCGTCTTCAAGTCTGTATCTTTCGCCATATACTACACGCTTAATGCCGGCCTGAATTATCAGTTTTGAGCATTCTATGCATGGAGCAGCTGTTACGTATAGCGTTGATCCGTCGCTGTTGTTGGAGCTTCGCGCCAGTTTTGTTATGGCGTTTGCTTCGGCGTGCAGCACGTAGGGCTTTGTAACGTTGTTGTCGTCTTCGCAGACATTCTCAAAGCCGCTCGGCGTGCCGTTATAGCCGTCGCTGATAATCATTTTGTCCTTAACCACCAGGGCTCCTACCTTGCGGCGCTGGCAGTAGCTGTTTTCTGCCCAGATGCGTGCCATGCGCAGGTATCTCAGGTCAAGCAGACGCTGTTTTTCTTCTTTGTTCATTGTGTTTATATGTGAAGAATAGGTTATTTCTCTTACTTTTTCTTGTTCGAAGGCTTTTTTATGCCGTTGCGCTTCAGCAGGGCGTCTATTGTGGGTTCGCTGCCCTTAAAGCGCTTGTAGAGAGTCATCGGGTGTTCGGTGCCGCCCTTTGAAAGGATGTTGTCGCGGAAGCTTTGCGCTGTCTCCTGATTGAAGATTCCGTGCTTCTTGAATACGCTGAAGGCGTCTGCGTCGAGCACTTCGGCCCATTTGTAGCTGTAGTAGCCGGCAGCGTATCCGCCAGCCATGATGTGGCTGAACTGCACCGTCATGCAGGTGTCGGGCAGCTGTTCGGTAACCATGGCTTTCTTCCATGCTTTCTTTTCAAACGGTATGATGTCTTCGTCGAACGTCTCTTTCTTTGTATAGTAGGCCATGTCGAGAAGTCCAAAACTTACCTGGCGCAGACATGCGTATGCTGCCATGAAGTTGCGGCTCTTCACAATGCGGTCGATCAGCTCGTCGGGCAGAGGCTCGCCTGTCTGATAGTGGAAGGCGAACGTGCGCAGAAATTCTTTCTCAACTGAGAAGTTTTCCATAAACTGTGACGGCAACTCTACGAAGTCCCACCATACATTGGTGCCTGAAAGGCTCTCGAATCTTGTGTTTGCGAACATGCCGTGGAGCGAGTGCCCGAACTCATGCAGGAATGTTTCAACTTCGCCCAGTGTCAGCAGTGCCGGCTTTTCGTCCGTAGGCTTCGTCAGGTTCATCACCACGCTTACATGAGGCCTTACGTTTTCGCCCTTGCGGTCGATCCATTGTCCCTGATATTCTGTCATCCATGCACCGCCCTGTTTGCCCTTGCGCGGATGGAAGTCGGCGTAGAACACGGCAAGATAAGAGCCGTCCTTGTCGAACACCTCGTAGGCTTTCACGTCAGGGTGGTAAACCTGTATGTCTTTGTTCTCCTTGAATGTTATGCCGTAGAGCCTGTTGGCAAGTCCGAACACGCCCAGAATGACCTTTGACAGTTCGAAATACGGGCGAAGCATCTCAGAGTCGATGTTGAACTTCTTGAGCTGCAGCTTGTGAGAATAATAGCTGAAGTCCCACGGCATCACCTTGAAGTCTTTGCCTTCAGTCTTCTTTGCCAGTTTCTCGATGTCGCTCACTTCCTTTACGGCAGTAGGCTTGTAAGCGTCTATGAGGTCGTCGAGCAGCTTATACACGTTGCGTGCGTTTCCGGCCATGCGGTTCTTAAGCACGTATTCGGCGTATGTCTTGAAGCCGAGCAGCTGTGCTATCTCGCGTCTCAGATTAACCAGACGCTTGCATATTTCAAGATTGTTTTCTGTATTCTCGTGTGTACACACCGTGTTGCGTGCCATATACATCTGCTTGCGCAGTTCGCGGCATGTAGAATATGTCATGAACGGACTGTAGCTTGGAAAGTCGAGCGTAAACACCCAGCCTTCAAGATTGCGCTCCTTTGCAGCAACGGCAGCAGCCTCGCGTGCCGTGTCGGGCAGTCCGTCGAGCTGTTGTTCGTCAGTTATGTGCAGCGTATATGCCTTGTTCTCTTTGAGCAGATTCTGAGAGAACTGCAGCGACAGCATGCTTGCCTCCTCGGTAAGCTTGCGCAGTTTCTCCTTGCCCTCGTCGTCGAGCAGTGCTCCGCTGCGTACAAATCCGTCGTAGCAGTTGTCGAGCAGTCTCTTTTCTTCAGGCGTGAGCTTGCGGTGGTGCATGTGCACGGCCTTTATGCGCTCAAACAGGCGTTTGTTGAGCCTTACGTCGTTGGCATGCTTTGTCAGTATGGGCTGCAGCTTCTGCGCCAGCGCGTCCATCTCGTCGTTGGTCTCAGCACTGAGAAGATTGAAAAACACGGTTGACACGCGCGACAGCAAGTCGTAATATCCGTCCTTATCTTCGTCCACGTTGATTATCGTGTTGTCAAAAGTAGCCTTGTCAGGATTGTTTATAGTCTTCTCAATCTGTTCGTCGTCACGGCGTATGCCCTCCATGAAGGCCTCCTCAAAGTCTTCAAGGCGTATTTTCTCGAATGGCACGGTGTCGTGCGGCGTGTTATATTGTTCAAAAAAAGGATTTTTGCGTTGCTCTTCTATTCTCTCTTCATTCATACTCACGTTTCCCTAATTTTTGTTTACAAAGGTAGTAATTTTCTTTCTTCTGAATAATAATACGGAAGAAAAATTTAGCTAATATTTGTTATATGTCGGCTTTTGTCTGCCGCTTGTATATCAAATTGGCTGATAAGCTTCCTACATGAGCATTCTTTCGAAAGCATGAACGCAGAATTCACCTCTTCTGAGCGATATTATCCCTTCGTCGTTCATGGCTTTCAGAGCTTTCGATACGTTGAGACGGCTCTCGCTGATCTCTTCAGCGAGCCGCTCCATCTTTATGTTTACAATCTTCTCTCCAGCAGGTCTCAGGCTTCTCTCTTCGATGAATCGGGCTATCTTTTGCCTTATGCCTTTCGGACGTAGTTTCCACATCTGTCTGTCTGAGCGTTGCGACAGCGTGCAGATGATGTTAAGCAGGTTTAGTCTGAATATTTCGTAATTGTCAGACATGAGCATCACTTCTTTCTTTCCCAGGCATATCAGGTCGCAGTTTGTCTTTGCCGCAAACGTTCTTGTATAGCGCTGCATCAGTCCGAAAATCCTTTCGGGCTGAAGTATGTTGGGGGCTGCGAGTGTTTCGGTTATCGAGTAGCTCTTGTCGTCCGAATGGCATGTGGTTGTTATCTGACCTTTAACCAGAAAATAGAGTTTGTTGCAGGTTTCGCCTTCATGCACAATTACTTTTCCTCTTGCGAACGACAGTTGCCTGAATTTCGTTTCCGAGAGTATCTGCTCCAGGTCGTTCCGGCTCATGCCCTGAAAGAGCGGAAGTTCAAGCAGGTGTTCTTGTAGCTCCGTGTGCATGTGTATGCGCTGTTGTTATTCTGCAATCTTGTTTTTTAGCGACGGCGAATACCATACGGCATTTTTGCCGTTTTTGTCTGAATAGATAAAATATACCATCAGTTCGGGATGCCTGTCAAGAATGGCTTTTGCCTTTTCAAGTCCCATCACCATGAAGGCTGTGGCATAGGCGTCGGCCGTGGCGCAGTTGTCGGCCAAAACAGTTGCCGACAATATGTTGTGCTGTACAGGATAGCCTGTTATGGGGTCGATGGTGTGGGCATATTTCTTGCCGTCTTTGTAGTAGAAGTTGCGGTAGTTTCCGCTTGTAGCCATTGCTTTGTTGGTTACGTTCAGTATGGTCTGTATTTCCTGATTTGTGTTTAGCGAGTCGTCAACGGGCTTGGTGACGCCGATTTTCCAGGGCAGTCTTTTCTCGTTGATGCCGCGTGTAACAATCTCTCCGCCTATTTCTACCATAAAGTTTTCTATGCCTTTGCTCCTCAGCAGTCGGGCCACGGCGTCGCTTCCGTAGCCTTTGGCAATGGCGCTGCAGTCGAGCATTATGCGCTTGTCGTTCTTTACTATTTGTTTCCCGTCAAGTCTTACTTTCTTGTAGCCTATAATCTGTTTCAGACTGTCTATTGCCGCTGGCGTGGGCTTCGTGTCGTTCTTGAATCCGAAGCCCCATGCGTTTACCAGTGGAGCCACTGTTATGTCGAAGGCTCCGCCTGTTTCTTCTGATATTTTTTGTGCAAGGTTAAACACGTCTGTGAACATGCTGTTCACTTCAACCTTCTCGTTGCGGTTTACTTGTGATATTATTGAACTTTTGTTGAACGGAGACAGCGATGCGTCAACCTTCTGCAGCTCTGCCTCAATTTCTTTCTGCAGGTTCTTGTCGCTTTGGTATGTGATGTTGTACACCGTACCGAATATGAATCCTGTGTTGTGCTGATAAGGCATTGTGCGCTGCTGCCGCACGATGATTATTGTCCCTATGATTAGAAATATGAGAAAAGCCAGCTGCAGGGCCAGTTTCTTCTTGCTTTTTTCTCTGTTCATCGCTGTTCTTGTTTTAGTCTATTGTCTTTCAGAAGTTTATATGTCTATCGATACGTTGAATGTGCCTCCGATGTTAGATCCTCCGGTCTTTCCGAATCCGGGCACATACCATGAGTTGCCCAGTTCGCCGTCATCGTAGGCTATTCTGCTCTTGTACCTTACGCTCCATCCAAGATGCAGAGGTCCCCATATCTTTGCGTCTACTCCTATTACTGCTTCAATCCAGTGGTAATTGCATTTCACGCCTTTCGCTGAATATACGGCAGTGCTTCCCCATACGGGGTCGGTGATGTCTGGATGCGACAGGTCGTATTTAAACGAAGTGAAAGCGTATCTCGCGCCGGCATAAAGCCTGTATATGTCGTGCTTGTTCTTTAGCAGGTTGAAGTCGATACCGATTTTTGCGTATGGTGCGCTTGTCTTGTATGATATTTTGGTGACGTCGTTGTCGTGGTCTGCCTTGCCGAGGCCAAGCTCAAACACAGGGAAGTATTTGTCGCGCAGGTTTATTCGCAGCGCGGCTTCATACTGTCCGTAGTCGCCAAGAAACATCTGTGCCGGTCCGACCAGGTCTACTGATACGGCAAAGCCCCTTAACAGGGGCACGCTGTCTTTCTTCTCCACGTTCTTTTCCTGCGCGTTGGCCGTTGAGGCCAGTAGGAGCATCAGGCTAATTGCTATGCTTGAAATATATGAAAAAATGTTTCTTCGATGTGTCATAGTTCACGTCCTGATTGTTTATTGTTATCGAGTCGATGGCGTTGTGCGTGCAGCTTACGGATGTTATCTTGTGGAAGAATGCCGGTGCGCAGTCAACCGACTCGAAGTGGGGCTTGTTCTCTTTCTCTACGGTCACTGTGTCAAGTTTTGTAGTCTTGTATAAAGTGTCCTTCGTTTCGATGAAAAACACGTCCTGGTTCTGCGCATAGCTTATCGGTAGCGAGAATTCGGTGGTCTTTACGCTGCGGTTTATCAGCACAGAGTCGTTGCCGTCAACACGGTTTGTGAATATTGTGAGCGTGTCTGCCAGTGTGTCAACCTTGCCGTCGGGCGTCATCAGCTGATATTGTGTGTAAACAAGGCTGTTGAGCGGGCAGTCGATAGACGAACACGCTGCGGTGGTTATCAGCAGCGTTATGAAGTATAGCGGCAGTGCGGCCAGTGAGGGACGCAATAGTCTGCGTGCCTTGCGGCTTGCCTTTGTCGTGACCGACTTTATCATTTTTATCTTAATTCCTGTCATGGCATGCTTGTTCTTGTAGCAGCTTTATGTGGCGTTGTTGTTTTCTATGTGTTATTTTCTGTTTTCGCCACATCTTATTTCTTCAGATATCTGATAGTCGTTCCTGTCTGAAGAGTTGCGGCTGATGAGGTCGCCGAGGAATCCGGCAAGAAACAGTTGTGTGCCTATAATCATCATTGTCAGCGATATATAGAAGTAAGGCGTATCGGTTACGAGGCGCATCTGCTGACCGTTTGACACTGCCACCAGCTTGTCTATGCCGATAATGGCTGCTGCAATGAAGCCTATGAAGAACATTATTGTGCCGAGGAAGCCGAACACGTGCATCGGCTTGCGTCCGAAGCTGCTCAGGAACCACAATGTTATAAGGTCGAGATAGCCGTTGAAGAAGCGGTTGAGGCCGAATTTCGACTTGCCGTATTTGCGCGACTGGTGATGAACCACTTTTTCGCCAATCCTGTCGAATCCGGCATTCTTTGCCAGATACGGGATATAGCGGTGCATCTCGCCGTACACCTCGATGTTCTTTACCACGTCCTTGCGGTATGCTTTAAGGCCGCAGTTGAAGTCGTGCAGGTTCTTTATACCGCTTATTTTGCGCGCCGTTGCGTTAAACAGCTTTGTGGGAATTGTCTTCGACAGCGGGTCGTAGCGTTTCTGCTTATATCCCGAAACGAGGTCGTAGCCGTCTTCGGTTATCATTCTGTAAAGTTCCGGTATCTCGTCGGGAGAGTCCTGCAGGTCGGCATCCATTGTTATCACCACGTCGCCCTGTGCCTCCTTGAATCCGCAGAACAGGGCAGGACTTTTTCCGTAGTTGCGGCGGAACTTTATGCCCTTCACGCATTCGTGCTCCTCGCTCAGCCGGCTTATCACCTTCCATGAACCGTCGGTAGAGCCGTCGTTGATGAATATTACTTCATAAGAGAAATTGTTTTCCTTCATCACACGCTCAATCCATGCGTAGAGTTCGGGCAGTGATTCTTCCTCGTTGTATAATGGTATTACGACTGATATGTCCATCTTGTCTGTATTTTAGAATTTACGTTTATATTTTGATTTCAGCAGCGCGGCTATCGGCCAGCTTATCACAATTCCCAGAAACAGGTTGGTTGTAAGAAACTGCAGCGCTATGTCGATAGGGCGGAGCGTTGCTATTGTGTCCATTGTCATCTTCATTTCATCGGCCTTTATCCCGTAAAGCGTCATGAGCGACTTAAACTCAGGGCTTGATGTCATGGCCGTGTACTGGGCAAGCATGAAGCCGTGGTCGATAAACTGAAAGTAGATATATTGCGCAGCAGCCATCAGCAGCGATGCGTAAAAGTATGTCAGCAGGCTGTAGCCGTATGCTTTCCAGTAAGATATCACTCCGTCAAGAATATTGTCGCGGAAGTTCTTTAGGCGTATTGCCGATACAACAATGGCTGATATGCCAAGAACCATCGATGCCATGTTCAGCACGGGTTCATAAAATTGCCCGATGAAGCAGGCAAAGCTCAATATCCACATTCCGCCCATTATGGCGCCGTCAATGCGCGCGTAAGCTTTTATTTGTTCGTATTCCTCGCGTGTAGTCATTATTGGGGATTAATTGATTTTTTTCGTTTGTCTGTCTGAAGCGTGGTGTCTTATGGGGTGTTGCATCAGCTTTGACACCCGGCGCCATACGCCTCACGAGAACATAATCGGGTGCAAAATTACTTATTTTTCACCATATAATTATTAGCTGTATGAGTTTTTTTGTTTTTTTATGTGAAAGATGTGCCGTCGGCGTGCGTTATGCCGTCGGCCTCGTGCCGCCTTTATATATGGCCATTGTGCATGTCGCCTGTGCCGATTCCGCATGCTGCAAGATATCGCTGATTTCAAAAAATAAGTTAAAATACCGCGAAAGACGATGCAAAAATGCTTTGTTGTTAAACTTTATTATTACCTTTGCAGCCGCAAAGACGGGTAAGTCTTGTACGGCCAGCTCCCTTCGAATCCTCCAGGACGGGAACGTAGCAAAGGTAGTTGGTTGTAGCGGCGCGATACAAGTAGCTTGCCCACCCGCCTCTTTAGCTCAGTTGGCCAGAGCACGTGATTTGTAATCTCGGGGTCGTTGGTTCGAATCCGACAAGAGGCTCGATAATGTTTACACGTTTACAGACAAATGCCTTTAGTGGCGTTTGTCTTTTTTATGTTTGGCCTTATGCCGTGTGGCCTTGGCGTCTGCCACCACTTCCTGCACGAACGGGAACGAATGCTTCTCCGACAAGCCCATATCCACTGAACCGGTAAGCCTCATGCTGACATTGGTGTCTCCACACTTGGCCATAAGTTACTCAAGAATGCCTATAACCAAGTCCCATGCATTGGCATCATACCCGACGCAACTTGATGGCATATACAATGATGACAATAAATGAGGTAATCAGAATTAAAAGGGCTATTAAATAGTTAAAACTGCCACCGCAATAAACTTCATAAGTCACAAAAGCAAGAAACATCATGATCAACAATTTCAACCACGCTACCAGTTTTGCTATCAAACTGTAGCCTTTTTGCCTATCTTTAAATTTCTGTGGCAAGTTGCAATAATGTGGATGCTTCTCGAAAAATGTCATAAAAAAATAAATTAAAACACTTATAAGCGGTAGTATCAAAGTGTAAAAAGGGCTTCCATATTCATCTGCAACTCCGTGTATGTTCCAGTGCGTAGGCACGTATTGCCGTGTCATTATGACCACAACACAAAGTCCAATTTGCACAACAACCAACAAGATCGTTAGCAAATTTGTATTATTTTTCAATTTCGGCATTTTGTAAATTTATCAAAATAGCATTACGTAAAACATCTTCATCATATTTTGAGCATTCCTCAGGAAAATTATTTCTAATATATTGCATAAGTGAATTTACTGTTTCATTTGTAAATTCATCAGCAACAATATAAGCCATTTCTTTATTTTGTGATTTGATATTCCATACCTCTATTGTATTAGAGGTCATAAGATTTTCCACAAGTGCTCCATTTTTTCTCCTCTTATTTCCGCTTGTTGTCGCTGCGACTTTCCATGCTAAAGCCGTTACGGCTCCAACAGCATTAGCTACTCCAAAATGTTCTACAACAACAGCCCAAACTACTGCTACGGCACCTACTATTACTGCTACGGCAAAAGCGACCGCACAGGCTTGTGTTTCAAAATTTTTTACAAATATGCAACTTCTTTTCCAAATATAATATCAGAAAATGTAAAATAATGTTATTTGCCTCGTAATTTGTATGATTCATTCAGTATTTTGTCTATTTCACTTGAAATTAATTCAAACTATCAGTATTCATCGAAGTACACAATGAAAACTTTAACATAATCAATGTAAATCCAACTAAACAACTATTAAGTTGTGGTTATCATAAAAGATACCCAACTTCATATTATTTTGTCAAGCAAATATAGGCTGCCGCTTCCGCATGTTGTTTGTAAAGCCATGACGCAGATTTTGTATCTTTATGATAGTTGGTCTGTGTCATTGTTTTTGGATAAAATAGAAAATCAGAATCACTAAAATCCGCTTTACAGATAAAGAATGTTTACGTTATGAAGCAAAAGTTGTGCTTTCATGCTGTAAAAGCAATGCTTTTGCATGGTCGTTTCAGGCATATTGCAGCTAAATATAAGGCTGTTTTG
Source organism: Prevotella sp. CAG:255 (assembly GCF_000431195.1). Lineage (NCBI taxonomy): Bacteria > Pseudomonadati > Bacteroidota > Bacteroidia > Bacteroidales > Prevotellaceae > Prevotella > Prevotella sp. CAG:255. Next base: position 118,525 of record NZ_HF986806.1, read on the forward strand.
CTGCCAAAAACAGTGGTTTTGGCTTGTTTTTACGCTGAAATAACTGCACAAAATCTGTGAGGCGTGCGTAACGTCTTGTGATATAGCTGCTTACGCTTGCACACGATATCGTGCTGTTTTCACGGCCGGATGATTTTTATTTCAGAATATCGCGGCTGTGGAACGTCATCTGAAATCAGAAAGAAAGCATTTTGCGTAATATGCTTTCAGTATGCCGGCAGCCGTTGCGCCCTTTGCCGTCCGGCTTTATTTCATGTCTGTCAATATATTGCTGCGGGGCCGATGGCCATAATTTACCATGCCGTATGTTTGTGAAGTATGCTTATTTTCAGTATCTTTGCATCTGGAATATGAAAATGAACAGAAACCATATCTTGCAGCTTGTTACCGAAGGCGAGCATGTGCATCAGGACTTTAAGTTTGCCATAACAGACGCATGCAAGATAGCACGCAGTCTTTCTGCCTTTTCAAACACCGAGGGAGGGCGGCTGCTTGTGGGCGTTAAGGATAACGGCAAGATCGCCGGCATACGTTCGGCCGAGGAGATATACATGATAGAAGTTGCCGCAACGCGATACTGCAGGCCGTCGGTTACTCTCGACAGTCAGATATATAAGGTCGACGGCAAGGATGTGCTTGAAGTCAGCGTTGCCGAAAGTCAGCATAAGCCCGTATACGCCGTTGACGAGGACAAGAAACCTAAGGCATACATTCGCATTAAGGACGAAACGATACTTGCCAGTCCGGTGCATCTCGATATTTGGCGGCATGACCATAAGGATGTGATGATAAGATGTAACGAACGGGAGCAGTGCATCTTGCGTCTTTTGGAGAAGTATGGCGAGATTACGCTTAACCGGTGTGTCAGACTTTCGCATATTCCCCGCCGTCAGGTAATCAGCCTTTTGGCCGACTTTATACGTTTTGACTTGGTGGAGACTGTTTTCAGAGAGCATATATTTTATTTTAAACTTAAACAAAACCAATAAGCGTCATGGAACTATTCACACAGATAATCAACGAGACCAACGACATTCTCTGGACTTACATACTTGTAGTAATGCTGCTGGGCTGTGCCGTATGGTTCAGCATCAAGACTAAGTTTGTGCAGTTTCGCATGATAGGAGAGATGATACGCCTGCTGGGCGACTCCACGGCAAAGATAAACGGACACGAGAAGCACATATCTTCTTTTCAGGCTTTCACCGTGTCGCTGGCAAGCCGCGTCGGCACGGGTAATCTTGCCGGAGTGGCAACGGCCATCACCGTGGGCGGTCCGGGCGCAGTGTTCTGGATGTGGATTATAGCTTTGCTTGGTTCGAGCAGCGCATTTGTCGAGTCGTCATTGGCGCAGTTGTTCAAGATAAAGGGCAAACACTCGTATATCGGCGGACCGGCTTACTATATGGAGAAAGGACTTAAAAAGCGCTGGATGGGCATTCTCTTTGCGGTGCTTATCACCATAACGTTCGGCTTTGCGTTCAATTCGGTGCAGAGCAACACCATGAGCGCTGCTCTGCAGAGCGCGTTTGCCGTTGACCCTGTGCTGTCGGGCGCCGTAATATCGGTGCTTACGCTGTTTATCATCTTCGGAGGCATCCATCGCATCGCGGCGTTCAGCAGCGTCATAGTGCCCATAATGGCCGTTGGCTACATCCTGCTGGCACTGTTTGTCGTGCTGACCAACATTGGCCGCATACCCGATGTCGTATCTCTCATTGTTGGCAACGCCTTCGGCTGGCATCAGGCTTTGGGCGGCGGAATGGGCGCGGCACTTATGCAGGGCATAAAGCGCGGACTGTTCAGCAACGAGGCGGGCATGGGCTCGGCTCCCAACGCTGCCGCCACAGCCCACGTAACCCATCCCGCCAAGCAGGGCTTCATACAGGCGTTGGGCGTGTTCACCGACACATTGCTTATCTGTTCGTGCACGGCTTTCATCATTCTGTTCAGCAAAGACAGCGTAGACAGCAGTCTCGACGGCATACAGCTCACTCAGGCTGCGCTCACCAACGAGGTTGGCAGCATAGGCACTATCTATGTTGCCATAGCCACTTTGTTCTTCGCCTACAGCAGCATTCTCGGCAACTATTATTACGGCGAGGCCAACATACGTTTCTTCACGTCGCGCCAGTGGCCCGTGTTTGTCTATCGTCTTCTGGTTGTCGGCATGGTCATGTTCGGCTCTTTGGCAAGTCTTAATCTTGTGTGGAGCCTTGCCGACGTAACTATGGCCCTGATGGCTCTCTGCAATCTTGTGGCAATATTGCTTTTGGGCAAATATGCTTTCAGGCTGCTCGACGACTATCTTGATCAGAAGAGAAGGGGCATAAAGAGTCCTGTCTTCCGTAAGGAAAGCATGAAGGACATCGAGCAGGATATCGAATGCTGGTAAGCTGAAAAGCATAAATATTGTATGTCTGTGGCTGAAAAATGCCGCTTTGCAGGTGTCTGCAGCACAAAATGGCATAAATTATGCGCTTTTGAATGAAATAAATTTATCAAAGATTTGCAGAATTAAAAAACAGACATTACCTTTGCAGCCGCAAACACGGGGATAGCTCAGTTGGTAGAGCATCGGTCTCCAAAACCGAGTGTCGGGAGTTCGAGCCTCTCTTCCCGTGCAATAACATAGAGCCGCAGCCAATAAGGTTGCGGCTTTTGTTTTCTTGATAGTTGTTATTGCGCCATGCCAGGTTTGGATTAAACCGGCAAAATCGTTATATTTGCATCTCCATAAACATTATCTCTGAAGATATGAACATAGAACAGTTTCGCGATTTTTGCCTTACAGTGAAGGGTGCTGAAGAATGTTTCCCTTTCGGCAGCGACGTGCTTGTGTATAAAATTATGGGCAAGATGTTCACATATTGCGGTCTGGAGCCCAAAGACGGCTGCTTTATCGCCAACATGAAGTGCAGCACGGAGCGGTCGGCTGAACTCATGGAGCGATATGACGGCATATTCTTCGGTCGCCACTCTGACAGAAAATATTGGATAACGGTGGCTCTTGATAGCGATGTGCCCGACAGTCTTATCTGCGAACTTATACTTCATTCGGTTGAAGAGGTGGTGAAGAAGATGCCTAAAAAGATGCAGCGCGAATATGAGTCACTGACAGAATAATGGCTTTATTGGACGCTTGTGGCGTGAGTGTGCGGTGGACGGTGCTTATCGTCTGACTCTTGCCGGATAAATTATTTTATGTCGAATTAAATAAAATATCAGATATGCAGATTCTTATTGGATGCGCGAAGGATATGCGCGGAAGTGATGACGGCAATTATGGCATTATGACCGAGCCGCGTTTTGCCGGCGAGGCTATGCACAACGCATTGCAGATGGCTGGATATGATGAGGCCGAACTGGCTGACATGCTTCACTGCAACGCAGACATTGCGCGGCAGAACCGGCTGAGATATATGCACTTTGCGGGCGAAGGACCAAGGCTTCAGGCTGTTTTGGCATATACGGGTGTGGTTTATAAGTATCTCGATGCGCCGGGCTTTACGCCCGAAGTTCAGACTTATGCACAGGAGCATCTGTGGATAACTTCGTTCTTGTATGGCCTTTTGCGCCCCGCCGACATGATAAAGCCTTACAGACTTGAAGGCAACGTGGTGCTGCCGGATAACGGTGTGAGTATGTTCGACTATTGGAAACCGCTGCTGACCGATGTGCTTATCGATTCGGTTAAGGCTTCCGGCGGACTGCTTGTAGACCTTGCGAGCAGCGAGATGAGGCGACTGTTCAACTGGCGCAAGGTGGCGCGCGAGGTTGATGTTGTTCGCCCGGAGTTCTATGTCAGCAAGGGCGGACGGCTTAAGACTATTGTCATTTACGCCAAGATGTGCCGCGGAGCCATGACGCGCTATCTGCTTCAAAACCGCATTGACAATGCCGACAAGCTGAAGTCGTTCGATTTTGAGGGATTCTCTTACAGCGAGGTCGACAGCAAACCCGGTTTCCCTGCGTTTGTCGCAAACCTATAAAGCGGCTGAAGGCATAGGTATAACGCCTTAATAAACCACGATGCGGCTTGTTGGACTGTTGTGATTGTGCTTTTTGGTAGTTGAGTATCCGTGCCGGAATTGTGATATTGTTTATCTCTGTTTTTATATTTTCGGTAAGCGATAATAAACAAAAATGACTGCGGAGTAATGTTATAATTTGCTCAGCAGTCATTTTTATATTGTGAAGATTATTGTCTGTCTGTTTACTCAAGGTCAACCACCGTTATTCCGGCACCGCCAAACTGCACGTGTTCATCGCGGTAAGAAACAACGTTTGGCACGGTCGACAGATACTGACGGATAAGCTGGCGCAGTATGCCCGAACCTGTGCCGTGCAGAATGCGCACGCGGCTCATGCCAACAAGTATGGCATCGTCGATAAAATATGTAACGGCGTTTATGGCTTCGTCGCCCCTCATTCCGCGCACGTCTATGTCCTGCTTGAAGTTCAGCTTGCGGTTGTCTATCGTCTCGCGTGTCTGTCGTCCCACTGAAGCGTAAGTCTTCGGCTCCTCCTTCTTGGGCATTTCGGCACGCTCCAGGCGGTCGGCGCGCATCTTGGTGCGCATGTCGCCGAATATCACTGTGGCCATCTTGCCGTCGGTGCTTTCTATCCGTCCCACAGATGTAAGGCCCTTTATGCGCACTGTCTCGCCGGCTTCCAGCGGTGCGTCTTTCTCTTTCTTCTTCAGCGTTGCCTCTTTCAGTGCGGCAGCTGCGTCTTTGTTCTTCTCGGCCTTCTCCTTCTTGCGCTTCTCCTTTCTCTCCTTGCGCTCCTGTATCTGTTTTATCTTTCGGGCTATCATCTCGTCGTTGGCAGTAGTGTCAACCTCGTTGATTTCCTGCTTAAACGCGTTCAGTTCTTCCCTTATGCGCTTAGTCTCCGCCTTTTCGGCCTGACTTTCGCGTATTTCCCTTATGGCGTTCTCAATCTTCTTGTTGCTCTCGCGCAGCAGTTCTTCGGCCTGTTCCTTCGCCTTGCGTATCACGTCCTTTCGGCTCTGCTCCAGTTCCTTCACCTCGCTTTCATATTTAGCAATGGTCTGCTCCATTGTCTTTTCGCGCTGATGAATGTTCTGTCGCTTGTTTTCCCAGTAGCGTTTGTCGCGCACTATGTCCTGCAGATACTTGTCGCTCTGTATATAGTCGCTTCCAACTATGTCGCTCGCGTCTTTTATCACCTCTTCGGGCAGTCCTATCTTGCGCGCTATCTCTATTGCAAATGAGCTTCCGGGGTTGCCTATCGAGAGTTGGAACAGCGCCTTCATCTGCTGGCGGTCGTATAGCATTGCTCCGTTTACCACTCCTTCGTGGTCTTCGGCAAAGTGCTTCAGGTTCTGATAGTGGGTGGTTATTATGCCGTAGGCCTGTTTGTTGCAGAACTGCTTCAGCACGGCTTCGGCTATGGCACCGCCAATCTGCGGCTCCGTGCCCGTACCAAACTCGTCGATTAGCAGCAGAGTGCTGTTGTTGGCAAACTTCATCATGTACTTCATGTTCATGAGGTGGCTCGAGTATGTACTCAGGTCGTTCTCTATGCTCTGCTCATCGCCTATGTCGATAAGAATGTTCTTGAATATTCCTGTGTGCGAGCGGTCGCCTACGGGGATTGACAGTCCGCACTGAAGCATGTATTGCAGCAGTCCGGCCGTCTTCAGGCAAACCGACTTTCCGCCGGCGTTAGGGCCCGATATTATCAGTATGCGCTTGTCTTTGGTCAGCATTATGTCGAGCGGCACAACCTTCTTGTCCTGCTTTTCTAACGACAGCTGCAACAGCGGATGGCGTGCCTGAATCCAGTCTATGTGGGGTTTCTTCCCGACTTCCGGCTCAATGCCTTTTATCAGCCGTGCCAGTTCGGCCTTGGCGCGTATCATGTCTATCGTTGCCAGAAACCTGTACGACTCCAATATGGGCTTTACGTGCGGACGTACAAGTTTTGAGAAATCGGTCAGTATGCGTATTATCTCGCGGCGCTCTTCGGCTTCAAGCTCTCTCACCTTGTTGTTGGCCTCAACCACCTCGGTAGGCTCAATAAACACGGTCTTGCCCGATGCCGACTCGTCGTGTACTATACCTTTAATCTTGCGCTTCAGGCCTTGCGTTACAGGTATCACCAGTCGGCCGTCGCGTATGGCAGGCGTAACGTCCTTGTCAACCAGACCTTCGCTCTGTGCCGAGCGCAGTATGCTGTATAGCGTGCGCGATATGCTGCCTTCGGTACGCGACAGCTCACGCCTTATGTTCTGCAGCTCGACCGATGCGCTGTCTTTCACCTTTCCAAACTTGTCGAGTATCTGGTCGATGCGCTGTATCAGTTGCGGAAATGTTATAATGTCTGCCGTCAGGCGGTGAAGCGCGGGGTAGGGGTATGTCCTTTCTTCCTCGTCGTCGTTGCCGTCCGTGCGGTTAAGATAGTTGACGATGTTGCATATCGTCTCGAGCGAACGCCTGAGGTCAAACAGTTCGCCTTCGTCGAGATGAGTGCCTTCAAGTCGCAGGCGTGCCACCGACTCGCGCACGTCGAAGAAATATTGCATCGGAAAGTCGTCTGCTTCTTCTTGCAGCCGTCTGAACTCTTTCACCTGTTGCAGCCATTCGTTTATCACTTCTGCGTCGCTCGAGAATGTCATGTTGTCTATTCTCTCCTTGCCGAGTGTACTGAGGCAGCGCTCGCGCAGAAGCGTGCGGATTTCATCGAATCCTATCTTAGTTTCAAACGTCTTTGGATAAATCATGCTGCAAAGGTAGTGCAACCCTGCTGAAATGCCAAATAAAATCATCACATCTTTATATCGTGCGCATGTATGGAGCATTGATTTTCGCCGTGTCGCAGCATAAGAGTTGCCAAACTTCAGGCTTTAATCATGTCTGTTTTACGTTTTAAAATATGTCTTTTCGCAGCATGATATGTGCTCTTTCGCAGTCTGAAAGGCATCTTTTTGCCTTCTGAAAGGTGCCCTTTTGCAATATGATATGTGCCTTTTTGCCGTGTGAAATGTATCCTTTTGTATGTTGAAAGATGCTCTTTTGGCAGCACGCAGGTGTCTTTTTTATATTTCTCGGTTGTTGTTGTTTGTTTACAGTGCATATCCGTTCATATTGCCTTTTTCATGTTTTTCTGTATGTAAAGCATATAAATCCATTGCCGTTGACGCCTTTCCCTGATTTCGATAGATATGTTTTTTGCTTGTTCTTGCCGGAAGTTGACTTCTGGTAATCTTTTTACTGATATTGGTTGACTCTAATACTAAAAAAGTTTTGTTAATAACTCGTCACTCGTCACAATGCGGTTTAACTCGTTGAATGTCAGCTTGATAAGGCGTGACGAGTTGATTTCTCAACTCATCACATCCCGCCATTTTCGCCCTTTTTTGCCCGAAATTCTTCATGTTTCGGCTGGTCGTGATGAGTAGTGTGACGAGTTGAAAATGCAACTCGTCACACTATAACGTTTTGATTGTCAGTGTGTTAAGTCCTGATGTGACGAGTGACGAGTTTTTAACAAAAACTTTTTCTCGTTTCTCGCCGTGTCGCCATGTCTGGCATCAACGCATGCTTTTAAGCCATCCAAAAGCGTATGAAATCACCATGAAAACAAGAAAAACACACTTTTTTTGAAAAAAGTCGCCAAAAAATTTGGAGATTACATAAAAACCCCTTACCTTTGCACTCGCTTTTGAGACACAAAGCTTGTCGATCCGACAAAGGAGAGATGGTAGAGTGGTCGATTACAACGGTCTTGAAAACCGTCGTGCTGAGAGGCACCGGGGGTTCGAATCCCTCTCTCTCCGCCACTTGCAAAGATGCGAATCACATTTGTGGTTCGCATTTTATGTATGCTAGACATTAGTGTTATTAAATGGATTCAAGTACCGGGTTAGCCCTATTTAAACACTTAACTGGCTCACCCGATAAATAG
>NZ_HF986807.1:0-1027 GCF_000431195.1 Prevotella sp. CAG:255
TCCATATTAACTTTTGCCGCGCCGTTGCATTTTATGTTCATGCCGTCACCCTTGAATTTTCCGTTAATTACTCCTGATCCGGAGATGTTGAAGTCAACATTCTTGGCCTTAATGGCAAGTTCACAATTGTCAGCGCCACGACAATTCCAAAATATTTTATTTGCTTCTATACTGCCGCAGAGATAAACCGAACCTTTGTTGCTTACGTTCATGTCGCCCAAAACCTTCAGGTCAGATCTGCAACTATATGCCGCATAATTCTGCACATCAAATTTGCCTACTTCAAATCTGCCGTTGTTAGTAATGAAGCCTTTATTAACAATGTTATATGAGTCTGCCTTCAGATTCTCAATATCCAAATTCAGCGCCCCCTTGTTGTTTACGGTCAGGCTGCCTGTCTTCATGCTTTTTGCATGAAAATAGAAGAAACCGGAGCAACTGAGTCTGTCGATATTAGGAGCCGTGACATACAACTTGTACAGACCGGATTTATTCCCGTCATCATGAGGTTTCTTTGAAGACTTCACGACAAGCGTCTGTTCCTGCACGTCGAAGCAAAGTGCCTTCCAGGCATTCTCACTTCCCTCAAACACCACTTTATATTCAGAGCCTTGCGTGTAATACACACCAACAGAGCTTTCAACGTTTATTCCGTGGAAGTCTTTCAGCGGCAAGGTCTTCTTTATAATTCCGGAATCAGAATCTTTAAAGTTGTCATGCAGCTTAATGCCGTTTTTTTCCACTGCCATATTCTTGTTTGAACAGCCGCAGGCGATGAGCGGAATTGAGGCGATAAATGCCAAGAACAAATATAACTTAAACTTCATAATAATCTTATTTTAATGTTTCTATTCTGACATATGTACGCAAAACTATGCCGTTTGTGACATGAAACAACAAACTTTTTCTGTCTTTCCTGCCGCATGAGCAGGCTATACGCTGCGCATACCGGCATCTGCCTGAATGACAGACAAGCCAGTCGACACGTCATTCGAAGTTGTTAAGCCGGCTCGTGTCTATCCTAGAA